>VBFF01000129.1:8019-10287 GCA_005889285.1 Chloroflexota bacterium | reverse complement strand
GCGATCCGGGAAGCGGGACGGAGATTCGCTTCACACTGCCGGTGGCACGATAACCTTCTAGCGTGCCACCAGCCGCGCGCATCGTCGTGCTCCCTGGAGACGGCATCGGGCCGGAGGTGACGGCCGCGGCCCGTCGAGTCCTGGACGCCGTGGCGGGTCCCCTTGGGATCGCGCTCGACTACGTGGACGACGTGGTGGGCGGCGCGGCCGTCGATGCGTACGGTGTCGCGCTGCGTCCGCAGACGCTGCGACTCTGTAAGACCGCGGATGCGATTCTCTTCGGCGCCGTAGGTGGACCGAAATGGGATGATGCCGCGCCCGACAGCAAGCTTCGGCCCGGCTCGGCGCTGCTCGGACTTCGCAAGGGGCTTGGCCTCTTCGCCAACCTGCGCCCGGTCCGCGTCGATGCGGCGATGGTCGCCACCTCGGCCCTGCGGCCCGAGCGGGTGCGTGATGTCGATCTCCTGGTGGTTCGGGAGTTGACCGGTGGTCTCTATTTCAGCCGGCCCAAGCGGCGCTATATGACGGCGCGCGGTGAGGCCGCCGTCGACACCATGCGCTACAGCACACCCGAGATCGAGCGGGTCGCGGTGCGGGCGTTCGAGCTGGCCCGCTTCCGGCGTCGCACGCTGTGCTCGGTCGACAAGGCCAACGTGCTCGAGACCTCCCGGCTCTGGCGCGCGGTCGTCGGCCGTGTCGGGGAGCGCTATCCCGACGTCGCCTTGAGCCACATGCTGGTGGACGCGTTCGCGATGGACCTGCTCCGCAGGCCGCAGGCCTACGACGTCGTGCTCACCGAGAATCTCTTCGGCGACATCCTTACTGATGAAGCATCCATGCTGGCGGGCGCGCTCGGGATGCTGCCCTCCGCGAGCCTCGGCGCCGGGACGGCGGGGTTGTACGAGCCGATCCACGGGTCGGCGCCGGACATCGCCGGTAAGGGGGTCGCGAATCCCATCGGCGCCATTTTGAGCGCCGCGCTGATGCTTCGCTGGTCTCTCAACCGCGAGGATGCGGCGCAGGCGATCGAGCGCGCCGTCTCACATGTGCTGGCGGACGGACTGCGCACCGCCGATACCGTGCGCGATGGCGAGAAGCCGGTCGGGACCGCGGCCATGGCCGACGCGATCGTGAGCGCGCTGCGCTAGCTCAGGACGCGTCGGAGGGCTACGAGTGTCGGCTCGACGGCGCGAGGAACCCGCAAACCACGCGTGAGCGCCTGCGGGTCCTTGAGTCCGTGACCGGTGAGCACGCAGACAACCGGCTCGGCGCCATCCAGGCTCCCGGCCTTTGCTCTCTTCAGGAGGAGGGCGACGGCGGCAGCCGAGGCCGGCTCGACCAGGAGACCTTCCTCGCGCGCCAGGCGTCGATGCGCCGCCATGATTTCGTCGTCGCCGACGGCCTCGATCGTGCCGCCCGACTCGTCACGCGCCGCGATGGCCGCGCTCCAGGAGGCGGGGTTGCCGATCCGAATCGCAGAGGCGACCGTCCGCGGCCTTAAGACCGGCCGGCCGCGCACCAATGGCGCTGCCCCCCGGGCCTGTGCGCCGTGCAGCGTCGGGAGTGACGCGCCGCTGCGGCTCGCGAGCTCGCAGAACCCGCGCCAGTAGGCGGAGATGTTGCCGGCGTTGCCGACCGGGATGAAGAGCCGCGCCGGGGCGCGGCCCAGCTGTTCGACGACTTCGAAGGCGGCGGTCTTCTGGCCCTCGATGCGATACGGGTTCACCGAGTTCACAAGAGCGACACCCGGCTCATCGGCGAGGCGGCGCACCAAGGCCAGCGCGCGATCGAATGATCCGGTGACGGTGACGACCTTCGCGCCATACGCCAGCGCCTGCGCCAACTTTCCCGCGGCGACGCCTCCCGCGGGCACCACCACGACGGCGCGCAGTCCGCAGCGGGCGGCATAGGCCGATGCCGAGGCGCTGGTGTTCCCGGTCGAGGCGCAGAGAAGCGTCTGGGCCCCCGCCTCGATTGCCCGGGCGGTGGCGAGCGCCATTCCGCGGTCTTTGAAGGATCCGCTCGGGTTCAGGCCTTCGTACTTGAAATAGAGCTGGTCGAGCCCAATCGCCGGGCCGATCCTCGACGACCGCACCAGTGGCGTCGATCCCTCTCCAAGTGTGATGCGAGGCGTCGCCGGCGTGACCGGGAGATAGGCCGCGTAGCGTTCGATGATGCCGGCAGCCATGGCGGTGATGGTAGCGTTCCCGAATGCGTGCCCCATTTCGGGTTGCCTTGATCGGCCTCGGCAACGTGGGCGGCGCGCTC
>VBFF01000129.1:0-7952 GCA_005889285.1 Chloroflexota bacterium | reverse complement strand
GGCCGTCGGGCGCTCGCGCCGCTGCGGCCCGCGGTGCAGTTGCTGGCGCAGCCGCAGCTCGATGCCATCGTCGAGGTGATGGGCGGCATCGAACCGGCCTCTACCTATATAAGTACCGCGCTGCAGGCGGGCCGGCAGGTGATCACGGCCAACAAGCAGCTGGTCGCCGCGCAGGGTCCGCCGCTCGCTTGTCTCGGGCCGCTTCGCTTCGAGGCCTCGGTCGCCAGCGCGATCCCGATCGTCGAAACGCTCGCGGACGCCCTCGGTGCGGACCGGATCGGCTCGATCATGGGCATTCTCAACGGCACGACGAACTCGATGCTGGCCGCGATGGGCGGCGGTGCGAGCTACGCCGATGCGCTGGCCGATGCCCAGCGGCGGGGCCTGGCCGAGGCCGACCCCAGCGCGGATGTCGATGCCCACGATCCAGCCGCCAAGCTCGCCATCCTCGCGATGCTGGCCTTCCGACGGCGCATCGACCCGTCCCAGATCGCGCGGGTGGGGATCCGCGATTTGGGACCCGGGCAGATGGAGGATGGACGCCGGCGTGGATTCGTCATCAAGCTGATCGCGGCGGCGGCGATTCACGACGGGGCTCGCATCGAAGCGGACATCCGTCCGCGACTGGTTCCCGCTGATGCGCCGATGGCGCGCGTCCACGGCGCGATGAATGCCATCGCGGTGGATGCCGAGTACGCCGGATCGCTGATCTTCGAAGGACCAGGCGCGGGCCCGGACGCCGCCGCCAGCGCGGTGCTCGCCGACCTGATTCGGGCGGCGAAAGGCGTGCCGGCATCGGCCGGGTCGCTGCTCGCGACTCTGGCGGATACGTCGCCGGTCACCGTCGTTCCCCTCGGGCCTACGGCCCCCTATCCTGCGGCGTCATGACGGCGAGGACCAGGTGACTGTCTCGTTGACGCTCGATCAGGTCAAAGAGCGCGCTCGGCGCGCGCCGATGGTCCCGATCTTCCGCGACATGCTTTCGGACGCGCTGACACCGGTGACGGCGTACGCGGCGCTGGCCGCCGATGGACCCGCCTATCTCCTGGAGAGCGTCGAACGCGGGGAACAACTCGGGCGTTATTCGTTCGTTGCGGCGGACCCCATGGCGATCGTCTCGATCGCGGACGGTCGCGCCACGGTGCAGGACGCCAGTGGGCGGCGCGATCTCGAGGGAACCGACCCGCTGCGCGCGCTGGAGGCGTACCTCCAGACATTTGTCGCGGAGCCGGCGGACGGCCTTCCCGAAGGCTTTTGCGGCGGCGCCGTCGGCTACCTCGGTTACGAAGCGGCCCGGTACCTCGAGCGCCTCCCGCTGCCCGACACAGACCCGCTGCAGGTGGCCGACGGCGTGTTTGTCATCACCGACACGCTCGCCTGCTTCGACCATGTCCGACACCGGTTGAAGCTCGTGACGCATGTCCGCACACAGCGGCCACCGATCGAATCGCGCTACGCCGAAGCGGTGGCGCGGATCGACGACCTGGCCCGCCGGCTGAACCGTACCGTCCGCCTGCGCGCGCTCGAGCCGGCCGACCGGCCGTCGAACGTGAACCTCGAGGGTCACGTCTCCCAGCCGGAGTTCTTCAAAGCCGTCGAGAAGGCCAAGTCGCACATCCTGGCGGGGGACATCTACCAGGTACAGATCGCGCAGCGGTTCACAACCCCGCTGCAGGCGGAGGCTTTCGATGTCTACCGGCTCTTACGAGCGCTCAACCCGTCGCCCTACATGTATTTCCTCAAGCTGCCGGCCACCACCATCATCGGCACCTCGCCGGAAATCCTGGTCACGGTGCAGGGTCGCAATGTGCGCTACCGCCCGATCGCGGGCACGCGGCGCCGGGGCCGCGATGCCGCCGCGGACCAGCGCATGGAGGACGAACTCCGCTCGAGCGAAAAGGAACGCGCCGAGCACGTCATGCTCGTCGACCTCGGACGCAATGACCTGGGGCGCGTCTGCGAGATCGGCAGCGTCAAAGTGACCGAATTGATGACGGTCGAACGCTACTCGCACGTGATGCACCTGGTCTCGAACATCACCGGCCGGTTGCGAGCCGATTGTCGTCCAATGGACGCACTGCGGGCAACGTTCCCGGCGGGCACCGTGACGGGCGCGCCGAAGATCCGGGCAATGGAGATCATCGCCGAGCTCGAACAGGAGCGGCGGGGCGTCTACGCGGGGGCGATCGGTTATCTGAGCTTCACGGGTGATCTCGACACCTGCATCGCGATCCGAACCATGGTCGTGAAGGACGGTCTCGCCACGGTCCAGGCAGCCGCCGGCATCGTCGCCGACTCCATCCCCGAGGAGGAGTTTCTGGAGACCCGCAACAAAGCGTCCGCGCTCCTCCAAGCGCTCGCGGCGGCTGGCTGAAATGGAGTCCAGGGGCATCGTGCTGGTGATCGACAACTACGACTCGTTTACCTACAACCTGGTGCAGTACCTCGGTGAGCTCGGCGAGCAAGTGGTCGTCCGCCGCAATAATGAGATCACCATCGGGGAAGTCACGGACCTGGAGCCGGTTGCGGCCGTTCTCTCACCAGGGCCGGGAACACCGGGCGACGCCGGCATCTGCAAAGATCTGCTCCTCGAGCTGGGTCCCACGCTGCCGACGCTCGGCGTCTGCCTCGGCCACCAGTGCCTGGGCGAGGCGTACGGCGGCCAGGTGCGGCGGGCGGCGCAGGTGATGCACGGCAAGGTCTCGCGCGTCCTTCACCGGGAACAATCCGTCTTTCGCGGGTTACCCAGCCCGTTTACCGCAACCCGCTATCACTCTCTGGTCGTGGAGCGCGACGACCTGCCGGCCGACCTCGAGGTCACCGCCTGGACCGAGGATGGCACGGTCATGGGATTGCGGCACCGGCAGCATCCACTCGCCGGCGTGCAGTTCCATCCCGAGGCCATCCTGACCGAACATGGCCACCAGCTGCTGGCGAATTTTCTGCAGGATGCCCGTGCCTGGCGTCATACGCGCGCCACTGTGCGTGATCCGATCGCGGAATAGGCGCGGCGATTCGGGTGTTGAGTTAGGGTGTGCGACCTGTTCAAACACACCGTCACACTTTTGTAGCCAGCGTCCGATGCTTTCGAAATACTGGGCCAGTATGCTTTCGCACGTGAAGTTAGCCTCGAATCGTGAGCGGCCGCGGATCGCCATCATCGCCCACGACGGCAAAAAGGCGGACCTGGTCGCGTTTGCCACGTTCAACCGCAGCCGTCTGCAGGAATACGACATCGTCGCCACCGGCGCGACCGGGGACCTGCTGCGCGACAAAGTCGGGCTCGACGTCGAGCGCGTGACCGCCGGACCGCACGGTGGCGACGTTCAGATCGCCAGCCGCGTCGTCGAGGGCGACATCGATGCCGTCCTCTTCATGGTGGATCCGCTGGACAAGCATCCGCACGATCCCGATATCCAGACCTTGCTTCGAATCTGCAATGTCTGCAACATCCCGCTGGCGACGAACATCGCCACCGCGGATGTGCTGATCAGTTCGCCGCTGCTGCAGGAGTTCCGAGCCGCCGCGAGCTAACGCTCCTCCCGCTTTAAAAAGAACTGGGCCCGCACGGTACGGGCCCAGTTTTGTTGGTGTCGCGAGTTGTTAGGGAACCGTCGGGCGCTGGCCCGCGTTCTCCTGGGCTTCGCGCGCGGCGCTCTCACCCTGCTCGTGCGTGGCGTTCTCGTTCGGCGTGAATGTTCCGGATCCGCCGCCAGGCCGCTGGCCCGAATTCTCCTGCGCCTCGACGGTGGCGCTTTCACCGGCCTCGTGGGCCGTGGCCTCGTTGGACTTGAACGTCCCGGCGGCCGCACTCGGACTGGCTGACGCGGCAGCAAGTTGGGTCGGCGAACCGGTATTGGCCGCCGCCGCCGCGAGCGGACCGGCCAGTGTGGCACCGATCACGCCGCCCGCGATCAGCGATCCCGCGACGCCGGCAATCGTAATAACGCGTTGCGTTGGAGTGATGCTTCTCACCTCCTTCTCATCTGAAATGCAAGCATGGAGAAATGGACGGCTCCACACTGGGCTCAGTCTGCCCGGGCGAACCTTTCAGAAGGATTACAGCGAGGGCGGGCTGGCGCCTCGGGCGGCAGCCTTCAGGGTTACCACCCGCCCCGCAACTCCGTGTGCGCCTGCCGCCCGGCTCATGGCGGTGCCCACGGCCGCCAGGTTCCGATCCGCGATGGCGACGACGCTCCCTCCGGCGCCGCTGAGCGCGGCCCCCAGGGCTCCCGCCTGCTCGGCGGCCGCGATGGTGTCGTCGAGATAGGGATAGGCGCGCGCCCGACCCGGTTGGTGCAGGCGGTCGTCCATCGCGCTCGCCACCAGGGACCGATCTTTCCGGGAACAAGCGAGCACCCACTCGGCGACTCGGCCGAGGTTGAAGACAGCATCCTCGCGCGCTGGTCGGCGCGGCACCAGGCGACGGGCTTCGTGCGTGGGGGAGAGGCCCTTCGGCACGAACACGACGGCCCGCCAGCCTGACGGCCAATCGAGGCGGTGGACCCGCACCCCGCCGTTCTCGATGACGGCGATGCAGAAGCCCCCATGGAGGGCGGCCGCCAGATTGTCACCGTGGCCTTCGAGTGGGACCGCAAGCTCGAGGATCCGCTGCGCCGGCATTCGCAGGCCGCGCAGTTTCGCCCCCAGCGTGATCCCGGCGATGATCGCGGCGGCACTGCTGCCCAGGCCGCGGCCGATAGGAATGTCGTTTCTGACGCGAAGTTCGAGGCCATCCAGCGGGCGGCTCCATCCGTCGAACGGCTCCTGGGCCGCGCGGACGATCAGGTTTCTGCGATTGAGCGGCACCTCCGCGGCGCCCTCGCCCGCCCAGCTGATCGTCGTCTTCGCCGATTCGCGCCCCTCGACCGTCAGGTGCAAGTCGAGAGCCAGCGCCAGAACATCGAAGCCGGGTCCCAGGTTGGCCGACGATGCCGGCACCCGCACCGCGGCGCTTTTGGGCACAGCTAAAGCTTGAACGCCTCGTGCAGTGCCGAGACCGCGTCCTTCACCCGCTTGGCATCGATGATGCAAGTGATGCGCACTTCCGAGGTCGAGATCATCTCGATGTTGATCCCGTGGTCGGACAGGGTCCGGAACATGGTCGCCGCCACGCCAGGTTGTCCACGGATGCCGCTGCCGATGACCGACACCTTGGCGAGACCGTTCTGCGCCAGCACCGTGCGGGCGCCAATCTGTTGCGCGACGCCCTGGAGGATGCGCTCCGCTTGCTTGCCGTCCCCGGACGACACCGTGAACGACATGTCCGTCACCCCTTCGTGGCTGGCGGTCTGCACGATGACATCGGCGGCGATGTCGGCTTCCGCCAGCGGCGCGAAGATCGCGGCCGCGATGCCCGGGCGATCGGGCACACCAACGACCGAGAGCCGGGCGACGTGCTCTTCGTGGGCAATACCCCGCACCCGATTTCGGTCTTCCATGATCGCCTCCTCCGAACAGATGATGGTACCCACCCCGGCATGGAAGCTCGATCGAACGTGCAGCTCCATGCCGTAAGCCTCGGCGATCTCGACCGCCCTCGGATGCATCACGCGGGCGCCGGAGCTGGCCAGCTCGAGCATCTCCGGGTAGGCGATATGGGGCAGCAATCGCGCAGTCGGTGAAGATCTCGCAGGCCTGCGCTTTCAGGGTGACGGCGAGCGCGACCGCGGTCGTGTCCGATCCACCCCGGCCGAGCGTGGTGACCTCCATCTCGTCGCCCATGCCCTGGAAGCCGGCCACGACCACCACATTCCCGGCGGCGAGCTCCCGCTCGATCCGTCCCGGCGTCAGCCCGACGATGCGCGCCTTCGCATGGCGGCGGTCGGTCTGGATGCCGGCTTGAAATCCGAGCAGCGACACCGCCGGAACACCGAGCTCGGTCAGGGCCATCGACATCAGGGGGGCCGAGACGCCTTCGCCGGTAGAGAGCAGCTGGTCGAGCTCGCGCGCGGCCGGATCTTTCGCCACTCGCGACGCGAGCGTGAGGAGGCGGTCGGTCGAATCGCCCATAGCGCTGACCACGACCACGACGTCATAGCCTGCCCGCTGGCTGGCCGCGACGCGCTTGGCAGCCCGTTTGATCCGTTCCGGCGTACCGAGTGAGCTCCCACCAAACTTCTGGACGAGAACGGGGCGAGCCACGAACTCAGCCTCCGCGCTCAATGTAGCCCTCCCGCGTCAGCCATTCCGCCAGGAGGACCGCGCCTTTGCCCGCACCGAGCTTGGTGTTGTGCGAGAGGACGACGTACTTGACGCCCCTGAGTGCCGGCTCGTCGCGCATGCGACCGACGGTGACCGTCATGCCGTCGCCCGCGTTGCGGTCGCGGCGTGGCTGCGGCCGGAAGGGATCGGTGGTGACCTGCAGCAGCCGATCGGGTGCCGAGGGCAGACCCTTGAGCCCGTCGACGCCGAAGCGGTCCATGGCATCGGTGGCGGTCGCCGAATCGATGGGGCGCTCGGTACCAACGAAAACGGTTTCCAGGTGTCCGTCGGTCACGTTGACCCGGGTGCAGGTACAGGAGACCGCGAATGGCGCGGGCTCCCCCCAATGGCCCAGGATCTTCTTTGTCTCGCGCTCGACCTTCTCCTCCTCGCCGGGGATGAAGGGGATGACGTTGTCGACCACGTCGAGGGCCAGCACCCCGCCATGACGCCCCGCGCCCGAGACCGCCTGGAGCGACGTCATCATCACCGTGCGCACGCCGAAGGCATCGTGCAGCGGCTTCAGCGAAACGGCCAACCCGGTCGTCGTGCAGTTGGGGATGGGCGCGATGAAGCCGCGCCAGCCGCGCGCGCGGCGCTGGTCGTGGAGAGCCTCGGCGTGCGCGTCGTTGACGCCGGGGATCAGGATCGGGACATCGGGCTCGTAGCGAAAGGCGGAGGCGGTGCTGACGACCGGCACCCGTTCCGCAAAGCGAGGCTCCCAGACTTCCGCGACCTCTTTGGAAACGGCGCTGAAGACGAGGTCGAGCGGTTGGGCGAGGAGTTGCTCATCGTTGAGACACGGCAGCGAGAGCAGCGAGGCGTCGGGGCGGCCCTCGGCAAACCAGCGGCTGGCACCCGATGGGTCGCGCAGCGCGTCGCCGAGCGATTTTCCCGCCGAGCTCTCGGAGGCGCCCACCGCGGCCACACGGAACCAGGGGTGCCGCTCGAGCGCGGCCAGCACCTGCTGCCCCGCGAGGCCGGTGGCTCCCAGGACGCCGACGCGCAGGTTCTGGGTCATGCGACCACGGCGGGCGCCTTTTCCGCGGCGGCCAGCGCCTGCTCGAAATCGGCCGCGCGAGCCTTCGCCAGTTGCAGGCGGTGCCCATCACGGACCTCGAAGAGTTCGGTGGTTTTGTCCGCGAGCCCGGCGACGACGACGCCGCCGGCGGGCTCGCTCAGGATGCCCTCCGTTTGCGCGAGCAGCGCCATCGCTTCCTGGACCGCATCCTCGCGGCAGGCCGTCCCCCACCCGCCCGAGGCGCGCACCGCCCGCGCCGCGTAGCGGCCGTCGGCGGGGTTGCCAATCGCCAGCGACTTCGCGATGCTGTTCGGCCGCACCGGCGTGACCTGGTCCCGGCCGTGCTGGATCGCGGTGCTGACCGGTGCGCAACCTTCCGCCTGGGCGGCGTGGATGCGGGTCGACGCACGATCGAGCAGACCGACCCCAACCATCTCCTGGAAGGCTTTGGCGGTCTTGGCGAGCAACGACCCGGCGGCGACAGGAACCACGAGATGGTCGGGGGCCCGCCAGCCGAGCTGCTCCACCACCTCGAACGCCAGCGTCTTGCTGCCCTCCGAGTAAAAGGGGCGGAGGTTGACGTTGACGATCGCCCAGCCGTAGAGGTCAGCGAGCTCGACGCACAGCCGGTTGACATCGTCGTAGGTGCCGTTGACCTCGACGACGGTCGCGCCGTAAGCGCTTGCGGCGCCAACTTTGCCCGGCTCCAGGCCGGCGGGGATAAAGA
>VBFF01000128.1 GCA_005889285.1 Chloroflexota bacterium | reverse complement strand
GCGCCATGGGAGTGACTAGTATGCCTGAAGCCATCGCTCGCGTGAAGGACCAAAGGAACCAATGACTTTTGGTTGGTTTGCACAATGGACGCCCAGGGCTGGGGCTGCTAGCGTTTCCGGCTGAGTCAACCGGCGTTGATGGGGCTTACTCACCCCCGGAGCCGGGCGGCTCGACAAGAGCGGCGGCCGCGGCCGCAAGCAGGGTGGTCGTTCGACCAAGCCAGCTGCAACGAGGAGGAGGTACCGATGGCCAGCTACACAATCGAGATTCCCGACGGGCTGCACCACGAGATCCAGGAGCGCCGGCACCAGATCGACGTGGCGGACGTATGCACACAGGCGCTGACGGCCGCGGTCGCCGGGCGGCATACGGAGGCCCATCCGTTCGGCCGCGGACACGAGGTGACGGAAGCGATCAACCGCATGTTCAGCGGTTGAGGGGCGTCAGATCCGATGAGCACTGAAATGATCGACCGCGTCGAGCTGACTCCCTTTGGGCCGGCGCCGCTGGAGCGCTCCAGCGGCAACTTCTGGCTGATCGAAACGCTGCGCCGCTGGGGCGTCACCGCCTACGCCGGCGTCAACGGTGGGGGCCTGATTCACGTGGCCAAGCACCTCGAACCCTTCTCTGACCTGTCGCAAGCGACGGACGGAGCGCCACGGATGCTGACGATGGGCGAGTACGTCGCCGGCTTTGTGCCGCTCGGCTATTACCTCGCGTCGGGACGGATCGCCGGCTGCATCACCACCACCGGCGCCGCCACCAAGCTGGGCGGGAGCGGCATGACGGACGCCAAGCTGCACAACATCCCCGCCGTGTATCTGATCGCACTCAACTCGACGATGTCGATCGGGCAGGCCCCGCTCCAGGACGTGTCCCTCCACGGCATGAACATCGTGCCGCAGCTGCAGGCCGAGCTGGGCGACGGCTGTGTCGTGATCGACGACATCGACACCATGGAAGAACAGCTCGAGCGGGCGCAGGCGATCCTGATGGAATCGAAGCCGGTCGCCATCGCGTTCTACCCGGACATCCTCTCCAAGGGCGTCGAGGTCGACGTGCCGTCACGGCCCCGGCCCCGTGGCTACCGCGCCCAGGACGTGCAACGTTTCGTCGAGGAATTTCCGCGGATCGCGGAGGGGCGCCGCGTCGTGATCTACGTCGGCAGCGAAGCGGCGCGCTGGCCGAACATGCCGGCGCTCACCACCCAGCTGTCGGAGCTGCTCCAGGCGCCCACCGTCTGGTCGGTCAATGGGGCCAACGCTGTTTCCCGCGACAACCGCTACGGCTTCGGCTACATCTCCTTCGGCGGCAACGACGAGGCGATGAAGCTCTGGCGCGGCATCGGTCCGGACGACTGCGTCATCACGCTCGGGTTCGACCCGGGCGAGTACTCGCTCAACCTGGCGACGATTCCCGCCGGACAGGTGTGGAGCTTCACCGGGTGGACGGAGCAGTACGGCCACATCGCCGGTGAGTTCCGCCATCGCGTTCGCGGCAATTACGACGTCGTGCGCGGAGACCTGGACGCTACCCTGCGAGAGGTCATCCCGCAACTGGCCCGTCGCGGCGTGGGCCGGCGCCCGGCGGTCGATTTGCCCGAGCGGCTCAATACCCGTCAGATCTCGCGCGATGTGCGCGAGGGCAGCGTCGATTTCATCGCCTTTTACGAGCAGCTGCACCAATCGTGGCGGCCGAACAGCATCGGCTTCGACGACGTCTGCATCGCCTACAAGGACCGCCAGTATGTCACGCAGCGACCCCACCCCTGGATTCCCTTCCATACCACCCACGACGGGTCGGCGATGGGCGGCGGCTTCGGACTGGGCGTCGGAGCGAAGATGGCCGACCCCAGCCTCCACACCTTCGTCTTCTCAGGCGACGGTTGCTGGCGCCTCTTCGGAGGCGCACTGGCGGACGCCGCCAATCTCGACCTTCGCCTCTTTATCATCAACAACGGCGTCTACGGGATCGTCGACAAGGGGCTCGAGGTCGTCATCCCCGACGTCGAGAAGCGGCGCTACCATTCCTCGCTCCCATCGATCGACTTCGTCGGTGCGGCGAGGGCGCACGGCTGGGATGGCTACCGCGTGAAGCCGGATCTCAGCAACCTCAAGGAGATCATGGACGCCTGCTACGAGACCACGGGCCAGTCCATCGTGATCGACGTGCCGGTCGACGCCGACCAGGTGATCGGGCTCAACCCGCGGCTCAACAACCTGACGACCAAGACGTACCTCTGATGGCCAGGGTCTACCACGACGACGACGCCGACATGGCGGCGCTCGCCGGCCAGCGGGTCGCCGTCATCGGCTATGGCAGCCAGGGGCATGCCCACGCCCTCAACTTGCAGGACAGTGGCGTCGATGTCGTGGTCGGCCTCTACAAAGGCAGCAAGTCCTGGGAGCAGGCCGAGCAGGAGGACCTCCGTGTGGAGACCGTGGAAAAGGCCGTCGAGCTGGGCAACCTCGTGATGATGCTGGTGCCCGATCAGACGCAGAAGCGCCTTTACGACGAGGCGGTCAAGCCCAACCTGAAGCCAGGCAGCGCGCTGATGTTCGCCCACGGCTTCAACATCCACTTCAGCCAGATCCTGCCGGCGGCCGACATCGACGTCACGATGGTCGCGCCCAAAGGCCCCGGCCACATCGTCCGCCGGCTCTTCAAAGAGCGGGTGGGCGTGCCCGCGCTCTTCGCCGTTCACCAGGACACGACCGGCAAGGCGCGCGCCCGCACGCTCGCCTACGCGCGCGGCATCGGCTCGACCATGGCCGGCGTGCTGGAGACGACCTTCAAAGAGGAGACCGAGACCGACCTCTTCGGCGAGCAGGCGGTTCTCTGCGGAGGGCTCACCTCGCTGGTCAAGACCGGCTTCGACACCCTGGTGGAAGCCGGCTACCAGCCCGAGCTCGCCTATTTCGAGTGCCTCCACGAGATGAAGCTGATCGTCGACCTGATGTACCAGGGAGGGATGAGCTACATGCGCTACAGCATCAGCGACACCGCCGAGTTCGGCGACTACGTCAGCGGCCCGCGGGTGATCAGCCCGGCGGTCCGCGAGGAGATGCGCCAGATCCTGCGTGAGATCCAGGACGGCACCTTCGCCCGCACCTGGATCCTGGAGAACCAGGCGGGCCGGCCCGCCTTCAATGCCTATCGGCAGCGCGCCAAATCCGAGCTGATCGAGAAGGTCGGCTCCGAACTGCGCGCCATGATGCCCTGGCTGAAAGCCGACAAGAAGGCGAGCAACTGATGGAGCCCACGGTAGGGCCGCCAGCGAGCGACCGCGTTTTCATCTTCGATACGACCCTGCGTGACGGCGAGCAGTCGCCGGGCGCATCGCTGACACCGGATCAGAAGGTCGCGATCGCCTGGCAGCTCGCCCGCCTGGGCGTCGACGTGATCGAGGCCGGCTTCCCCCTCTCCTCTCCCGGCGATTTCGAGGCGGTGCAACGGATCGCCCGCCAGATCCGGGGCCCGATGATCACCGCGCTGGCGCGCGCCGCACGCCCCGACATCGATGCCGTCTGGCAGGCCGTCCAGGACGCCGAGCGCAAGCAGATCCACATGGTGCTCTCGGTGTCCGACATCCACATCGAGCGCAAGCTGCGCTCCAACCGGCGCGATGTGCTGCGCCGCGGCGTCGAGGCAGTTGCCTATGCCCGCTCTCTGTGCGACGACGTCGAGTACTCGCCAGAGGATGCCGGCCGCGCCGACCTCGAGTACCTCTTCGAAACGCTCGAGGCGGTGATCGACGCCGGCGCTACCGTGGTCAACATTCCCGACACCACCGGCTACACGCTCCCCAACGAGTTCGGCGCGCTGATCGCCTCGATCCGTGAGAACGTTCGCAACATCGACCGCGCCTTGATCAGCGTGCACTGTCACAACGACCTCGGCCTGTCGACGGCGAATAGCGTCGCCGCCGTCTTGAACGGGGCACGTCGCGTCGAGTGCACCGTCAACGGCATCGGCGAGCGGGCCGGCAACGCCTCGCTCGAAGAGGTCGTGATGATCCTGCGCACCCGCGAGAAGTCGCTCGGACTGCTAACCGGCATCGATACCACACGCCTGGCGGAGGTCAGCGCCCTTGTCTCGCGACACACCGGCATTCCGGTCCAGCCCAACAAGGCGGTGGTCGGCGGCAACGCCTTCGCCCATGCCTCAGGCATTCACCAGGATGGCGTCCTCAAAGACAAGCTGAACTACGAGATCATGCGGCCCGAAGAGGTGGGGATGGGAGAGAGCCGGATCGTGCTCTCTCCCCGCTCCGGCCGCCACGCTTTCCAGTTCCGCCTCGGCGAGCTCGGCTACCACCTGTCCGAGGCGGACTTCGGCCGAGCCTGGGAGCAGTTCCTGGCACTGGCCGACCGCAAGAAAGACATCCTCGATCGGGACCTGGAGGATATCGTGCGGAGTACCCACAACCTGGCTTCTACCCCTCCCCCGCTTGCGGGCGAGGGTAGGGTGGGGGTCGTTGCCTGATGGCGGTCGAACCGCTGATCCCGCCGGAGACGGTGCCACCCCCGCCGACGAAGGCGGTCTACGGAGGCTTTGCCTACTTCAAGGGGGCGATCGTTCCTTTCGGCGAGGCCAACGTCAGCATTGGAACCCACGCGCTGAACTACGGAACCGCCTGCTTCGAGGGGATCCGCGGCTACTGGAACCCCGAGCACCAGGAGATCTACCTGCTCAAGCTCGCGGAGCACTACCAGCGGTTTCTCAAATCGACGGCGCTGCTCAAGATCAAGCTCGAGGAGAATGTCGAGCGGCTCTGCGAGCTGACCCGCGAGATCGTCCGCCGCGACGGCTACCGTACCGACGTCTACGTCCGGCCGATCGCTTACAAATCATCGGCGATGATCAAGGTCGATCTGCACTCGTCCGAGAATGCCGTGGCCATCTTCGCCATGCCGATGGGGGCGTACTCGCCCATCGACGGGCTGAGGGTCACGATCTCGTCCTGGCGGCGGATCAGTGACAACAGCATCCCAGCCCGAGCCAAGATCACCGGCGCCTACATCAATACCGCGCTGGCCACCGAGGACGCCAACGCCGCCGGGTACGACGATTGTCTGATGCTCACCGAGGACGGCCACATCGCCGAGGGGAGCGCGGCCAACTTCTTCATGGTCCAGGGCCGATCCCTCATCACCCCGCCTGTCACCGACGACATCCTGGTCGGCATCACCCGCGCCGCCGTGATGCGCCTGGCTCTCGACTTCGAGCTGGACGTCGTCGAGCGAAGCATCGACCGCACCGAGGTCTACCAGGCCGACGAGGCCTTCCTCTGCGGCACCGGCGTCCAGGTGGCCCCGATCGTCGAGGTGGACGGGCGCCCGGTTGGGAGCGGCCGGCCGGGCACGATCACGCTGGGACTCCAGGAGGCATACTTCCGCGCCGTGCGCGGGGCGGACCCGCGCTACCGGCAATGGTGCACCCCCGTTTATGGGGGAATACCGCGAATTACCTAGTCAAGTTGCAAGGCGGAGGCAGGGACTGTTAGGATTTTCCGACAACTGAATAGCGACGATTATCAAGAGTGGCGGAGGGACCGGCCCAGAGATGCCTGCCAACCTACCGGGTTACCGGCAAGGTGGAAAGTCCGTCAGACGAAAGTCTGAAAGATGATGCAGTCACGGACAGCAAGACCGGCCCCTCTCCGCAGGGGCTTTTTTATTGTCAGTGACCAAGCGTCGAGGAGGAATTCGGTGAAGCAGTTGCGATGTCGGGAATGCGGACGGTTGCGGGACTTCGAACCCGCCTACGTCTGCGAGCACTGCTTCGGACCGCTCGAGGTCGCCTACGACTTCGCCGCCGT
>VBFF01000127.1 GCA_005889285.1 Chloroflexota bacterium | reverse complement strand
GACCGGCTTGCCTGGCTGTTCGCTCATTACGCCGCCTTCAGCCGCCCCTGCTGCAGGTAGCGGGCAACCTCTCCGGGTAGGCCTTGCGGATCAATCGGCTTGGGAATGTAGCCGTCGCAGCCGGCGCCCAGGATCTTCTCCCGGTCTCCGGCCATCGCGTGGGCGGTCAGGGCGACGACAATGACGGCCGCCATCCGCGCATCGGAACGGATCTTGCGGGTGATCGCCAGCCCATCTTCCCCCGGCAGCTGGATGTCCATCAGGACGATGTCGGGCAGCTCGCGTGTCATCTCCGCCAGGCATTCGGCGCCGCTCCCTGCCTTGCGCACGGTGAAGCCTTTCTTTTCCAGGAGGAACTGGGCCAACCGGAGGTTGACCGGGTTATCTTCGACGATCAATACCTTGCCGGCGGTCACGCCCTGTCCTCCTTCGCCTCTGGACGATGTCCAAACCCTTGATGGCGCGCAATACGGCATCTGGCTCGGAGAGGCCAGAGGGTATAACGGCGCTCCACGCCGTCGCTGGCACCCTCGGTGAAACTTCACCCAGGGCCAGCAAGGCCGGCTGGCCGGGGAGCCCGCGGAGCCCGACCACCCATTCCGGCTCGGCGGGCGCCAGCACGACCACATCGGGGGCGGCCGCGCGGGCCTTCTCCAGGGCCTCCTGCAGCCCGGGCGCCCGGAAGACCTCGAAGCCCTCTTCCACCAGGCTGGCGGCCAGTGACGCCAGCGCCCGCCGGTCGCGATGGACCAGCAGGACGCGGACCCGGTCGCGCCGGCGGCTGATCCCCTGACCGATGCGGCGCAGCTCGTCCTGCATCGTCTGCGTGGCCCACGGCTTGGCCACGTAGCCGGCGACGCCGAACTGGTCCATCAGCGCCTGATTGCGCGTGACCGAGCAGACCAGTACCGGGACGTCGGCGGTGGCGGCCCGGGCCCGCAACTCCTGAAGGACCTGCCAGCCATCCTTGACCGGAAGGACGGTCTCCATCACGAGCAGGTCGGGCAAAATCTCCATGGCTTTGCGCACCGCCTGCTCGCCATCGAAGGCGTGCGCGACACGGAATCCGACACCCTGGACCTCCGCCGTCATCCGCTGGCTGCTCGCGGGATCGTCCTCGATCACCAGCGCCAGCGGGAGCTCCATGGTCTCCAGCGTCGGCGCCGCCTCCTCCACCGGTGGCACGGCCGCCGGCCTGCGCTCGCGGGGAATGGTGAAGGTGAAAATCGAGCCTTTGCCGAATTGGCTCTCGGCCCAGATCCGGCCACCGTGCATCTCCACGAAGCGGCGGCAGAGTGCCAGGCCCAGGCCGGTCCCCTGGTAACGGCGGGTGTACGAGCCGTCGATCTGCTCGAATTCGCGGAACAGCTTGGGCAAGTCTTCCGCCTTCATCCCGATCCCCGTGTCCTCGACCGATACCGTTAGCTGCTCCGATGAATCCTTGACCGATACGGTGATCGTCCCGGGCGCCGGTGTGAACTTCACGGCGTTCGAGAGGAGGTTGTAGAGCACCTGCTTGAACTTGCTGCGGTCGGCTTTGATGACGCCGGCGTCGGCCGCGCCCACCGTCCGCAGCTGCAGGCCCTGCTGGCGGGCCATGGGATCGAGGATGGCGGTGATCTCCTGGAGCGCCTCCATCACCGGCATCTCCTCGGGGTGGAGGTCCATTTTGCCCGCCTCGATCTTCGCCAGGTCGAGGATGTCGTTGATCAGGCCGAGCAGGTGCTGCCCGCTGCTGTGGATGTTGCGCAGGAACTCCGTGCGCTCGCCCGCGGTCAGGTTCATGGTGAGGTCCAGCAGGATCTCGCTGAAGCCCATGATGGCGTTGAGCGGCGTGCGCAGCTCGTGCGACATGTTGGCCAGGAATTCCGACTTGTAGCGGCTGGACTGCTCGAGCTGGCGGTTGACCTGGAGGATCTCCTCGTCCGCGCGCCGCAGCGCCGCGTGCTGGCGCATCAGGTAGCGGTTGGAATCCTTCAGCCGCGCGACCAGGCTCTGCCGCTCCGCTCGCAGCCGCTGCTTCTCCAGGTTGCGTTCCAGGAGCTCCCGGAGCCGATGCAGGTCGATCGGTTTGGCGATGTAGTCGTCGGCGCCGCCGCGCAGCGCCTCCGCCGCCACCTGCTCCGAGCCGTAGGCCGTCATCATCACGACCACCGACTCGGGAAAGTCACGGAGCATCTGGGGTAGGAGGCTCAAGCCGCTCTCCTCGGGCATCTGCACGTCGAGGAAGATCAGCGCCGGGCGGCGACCGTCGAGCTGCCGGCGGGCCTGCGTCGCGTTGGGCGCGGTCACGGCGTCGAAGCCCTGTCTTTGGACCGCCTTGGTGAGGAACGCCCGGTTGTCGGGATCGTCATCGATGGCGAGCAAGACCGGCCGCACCTCCTGTTCCGGCTCCGCCCCGAGTAATCCGCGCACCGCCTGGACCAGGTCCTGGTCTGAGCCCAGCTCGCGGCCGGAACCCGTCGACAGTGGCCCGAGGTCAGTCAGGAAGCGATCCGCGCCCGCGGCGAGGGCGCGCTTGCCTTCGTCGGCATCGACGTGCACGCCGGCCATGAGCAGCACCGGAATGTTGGTCGTCGCCGGGTTGCTCTTCAGGATCTCGCAGACGCGAAGGCCGTCGATGCGCCGGAGCAGCAGGTTGAGGATGATGGCATCCGGCAATTCCTCACGGGCCCGGTCCAGCGCCTCGAGCCCGTCCTGCGCCGAGAGGACGTCAAAGCCCTCCCGCTGAAGCCGCGCCACGAGCGCCTGCAAGCGCTCGGGATCGTCGTCGGCAACGAGGAGCCGCCGAGCGCTGCTCAGCTCGCTCATCCGACCCTCCGAAGGGGGGCGCGCCCAGTTGGTTCCGCTAGGGCGACAAGCGGGCGCCGCGGGATCAGGAAGCGGAACGCACTGCCTTTACCGGGGACGCTTTCCACCCAGATCTGCCCACCCTGCAACTCGACGAGGCGCTTGGAGAGCGCCAGGCCGAGCCCGATGCCCTCGTAGCCGCGCGAAGTCGAGCCGTCGACCTGGCGGAACTCCTCGAAGAGGCGTGGCTGATCTTCCGGTTTGATGCCGATCCCCGTGTCCCGGACCTCGACCACCGTGCCGGTGGGGGTCTCCATCGCGCTGATCGTGACGCTGCCGTGATGCGAAGTGAATTTCACGGCGTTGTTGACCAGGTTGTGGACGATGTGGCGGAGGCTTCGCGCATCGAACACCACCTGCATCAAGCGGTCCACCTGGGAGGTCACCGTCAACTCCTTCTGGCTCGCCGCCGCCGCGTTCTCCGACAGCGCCGCGTCCACGGCCTCGGCCACCAGGCAGGGCGCCGGATGGAGCTCGAGCCGCCCGGCCTGGATATGGGTCAGGTCGAGGATGTCGTTGATCAGGGTGAGAAGCTGGCGGCCGCTGTTGTGGATCGTCTCCGCAAATTCGGCGCGTTCCGCCAGCGACAGCTCCGGGGTCGTCTGGATGATCTCCGAGAAGCCGATGATCGCGTTCAGCGGTGTGCGTAGCTCGTGCGACATATTGGTGAGGAACTCCGACTTCATCCGGTCGGCTTCCTGCAACTCGAGGTTCGCCCGCTGCAACATCTCGATGGTCTGCCGCTCGCGCTGGAAACGCCGGGCGTTGTCGAGGGCAACCGCGGCCTGGTTGGCGAGGATCTGCAGGACCTGCATCAGGGTTGGATCGAAGGGGCGGACTTCGTGGAAGTAGACCGACACCGTCCCGACGAATTCCCGCTCGAGGAACATCGGCAGACCCAGGGCCGCGCGCCAGCCGTACTGCTGGGCCAGGGGATCGAGCGGAAATCGGCCGTCGAGTTGAATATCCTCGGAGAAGACGGGACGCTGCTCGATGACGACCTGGGTGATAAGGCCGGGCGCGACGCGAGCCAGCTTGTCTTCGGGGACGCCCGGCTGCACGCCGTGCCTGACCTCAACCGCTTGCTCGGCGGGGTTGCCGGCCTTGGTCAGCGTGATGAGACAGGACACGGCGCCCGAGACACCGATCAACGCCTGGGCGACGCCCTGCAGCAGGGCGGTCGGTCCCACCGTGGTCGCGGTCAGCGCCTGGGAGACCTGGCGGAGCATCTCCATCGAGGCGTCCAGCCGCAGAGCTTGCTGGCGGGTCTGCTCGAAAAGGAAGGTGTTCTCGAGCGAGACGGCGACTTCCGCGCCGAGCGCGGCGGCCAGCTTGACGTCGTAGTTGCCGCTGAACTCGCCGTGCCGCTTGTTGGCGAGCATCAGCACGCCGAGCGGTCGACCGCCCGATCCCAGCGGGACCAGGAGCAGGTCGCGATAGCCAAAGGTCTGGGGCAGCAGCTGACCAGCCTCGATGTCGTGCAGGCAGTCGGCGATGATGGTCGGCTGCTGGGTGACAAAGACCCGACCGACCAGGGTCGATGCATTGGCGCCGAAGCGCAGCTGGTTGAGTCGCATCTGGTTGAAGAGCCGGCTCTCCCGCATCCCCGAGGGGGCGGCCGGCGCGATCAACGCCTCGAGCCCATCCTGGTAGAGGAAGAAGCCACACATCTCGACGTCGAGCAACTCGGCGAGCTTGGTGGTCAGGGTGGCGAGGTCCTCGCCGAGCTTGGTGAGGTTGGAGACCGCGGTGGCGACCTCGAAGAAGTGGCTCAGTTCCTGGAGATTCTGGTCGGCGCGGCGGGAAAGCTCGAGGTTTTGCTGGACCAGCTTGAAGTATTTGAAGGACCAGAAGCCGGTCAGCACCATGACCGGCAGGAAGAGCACCGCCAGGAAGTAGGTGACGGGCGAGGGCGCCCACCATCTCGCCACGTAGATGAGGAAGAGCTCCGTCAGGGCGCCAAGGACTACCCAGAGCCGCCAATTGAACCGGACCCGGGAGGAGGATGCGGGATGCCGCCGCGTGGTTGAGTCCTCGTTCGTCACAGTGCGCGCATTGATTTGACGAGGATTCAGGGCATTGCTTCGCACTACGAGCCGGCCTGGCGGCGCTGCCGGGGGCGGCTTCACAAAGGTTTACTGGACCGTCGCCTGCCCCGAACCATGGGGATGCGGTTCGCCCCCTTTGCTACTCTCTACAGGTGCAGCGAGAGACGGCGTTCAACGTCTCGGCGATCAAGGACACCGTCCTGCGGTCGATCAAGCTCAACCAGCAGGCCTACAACAACCGCGACGCCGACGTGCTTCGCGAGGTCTACCTGGAGCCGATGCTGTCCCAGGTGGCGCACGACCTCTCCGGTGACTTCGAATCCTTCCCGGCGGCTCGCCTGGACATCACCTGCGAGGTGCTCGATGTTTCCTACACCGCCTATCTACAGATCGGCAAGGTCGAGCTCTCGGCGTACGGCCTGGAGGCCAGCCCGCAGAACGTCAACGTAACAACCAAGGAGGAGTGGATCTACCGCCTGGTTCCCGATGCCGAAAAGGGCGTCGGCCTCGGGCGCCGCACCACGCATCGCTTCCTCGGCTACTACCACTACACGCTGGTGGACATCGACGGGCGCTGGTGGATCACCGACGTCCAGTCCGCCAGCGAGATCTGGCTTCCCTAGCTCGCCGAGCCGCGCGACACCGCGAGGGAACCGCCATCGAGATCGCTCGCCAGCTGGCGGACGCGGGCGTTGATGTCGTTCCGAATGGCGCGCACCTCGTCGACGGATTTGCCATCCGGATCGGTGAGATCCCAGTCGATGTATTTCTTCCCTGGGATGTACGGACACTCATCGCCACACCCCATCGTCACCACCACATCCGCCCACTGGCCAAGATCGTCGGTCAATTTCTGTGGCCGTCGCAGCGACAGGTCGATGCCCCGCTCGCGCATCACGTCGACGACAACCGGGTGGACGTGCTCCGCCGGTCGCGTGCCCGCCGAGCGAGCCTGGTGGCGGCCGTTGGTGGCACGCTCGAAAAGGGCCTGACTCATTTGCGACCGGCCCGCATTCTGCTGACAAACGAATAGCACCCGCGCCACGCCACCAGCCTCAGAGGAGCACGTCGAGCAGCGCGCGGGTCTTGGGATCGAGACGGCTGGCGAGCCGGTAGTAGGCCCAGATGCCCGCCTTGCTGACGTCGACCAGCCCGGCGTCACGCAGCTTCGCCATGTGATGGGAAAGGGTCGGCTGACTCAAATCGAAGGCGGCGGTGAAGTCGCAGATACAGACCGGTTCCGCCGAGCGCTTGAGGATGCCGATCATTTGCAAGCGCGTGGGGTCGGCCAGCGCCTTGAGCACCTCGACCGACTGGTCCACTTTGGCGACCGCCATCGGCATCGCCGGTGGGCAACA
>VBFF01000118.1:23853-26546 GCA_005889285.1 Chloroflexota bacterium | reverse complement strand
GCTCAGACCACGGCCGAGGACGCGCGGCGGATCGCCGAGCGGCACCCCGGTCTGATCGGCAACAACCTGGACTGGCCGGCCCGTCAGATGGAGTTCCAGCGCGTCTTCTCCGAATGGCGGGAGCGCCACAACGTCGCCCTCGAGGCGCGTCGCCGCGCCGGCGCCGAGCTCCCGCCCCGCCTCGAGCAGCTCAAGCACGACATCGCTCGCTACAAGGAAGTCCCCGATGTCATCAAGACCGGCCAGCAAGCCGAGGAGGCGATGCGACGCGAGGAAGCGATGGCGGAGCGGGCTCGCAGCCGGCAGCGCACCTTCCTGGGCGCCATGCTGGGCGGCCTTCTGCTCACCGCGATGGCGATCCTGGTCGCATTCCTCGCGCTGCAAGGCGGCATGCCGCTCCCGCTCAGTGGGGTAGCGTTCTTCCTGCTCGGCATGGGCGTCCTCTCGACCGGCATCGGCATCTGGGTGCGGGGCGCCGCCGTTCGCGAAGTCGATCGCCGCCTCCGTGCCAAGGACGAGGCGCGCATCAAACGCCGCGAGATCCTGCAGCCCTGGGGCGTGCGCAGCTCCGCCGAACTCCAGCAGGCCCTCGTCGAACACCTGCAAAAGGTGCGCTACGACGCCACTCGCCTCGAACTCGACCGCCAGGCCACCGAGCTGGAGGAACGAGCGCAGGTTGCCGGCCGCGGCCTGCGCGAGCTGGTCGGCTCCTGGGGCCTCCCCCAGCCGGCGCCCACCGAAGAGGCCGTGGACGAGACATCGCGCGAGATCGAGTCGCTGGCCCAGGACACGCTCGCCTGGAACGCCGCCAGCGAGCGGGCGCAGGAGGCGTCCCGCGCTGAATCCGAGTTGGATCAGCGGCGGGAGTCCCTCCGCCAGCGCCTGCACAGCCTGCTCGACCAGCTGGGCTTCGACCGCCGCGAGGCGCTGGGCGCCGCGCGCGATTTCATCTCCAGTTGCGAGGCCGCCCGCACGGCCCAACAGGTCCGCACCCGGATCGAGCAGCTCGACGCCCAGCTGGAACAACTTCGGGCGCCCGGCCAGCGCTCGATCGCCGAGCGCACCAAGGCCGACGACTACGCGCGTCGGCTGGCCGCCATCTACGCACCGGCGGGCATCGAGGACACCGACATGGAGGGTGCGGCTCAGGCCTGGGACGCCGGTGTCGGTCACGCCGAGGCCTACCGCGCCTCGAGCGCGCGGCTCGCCGAACTGGAGGCCCAGCGGGGGACCGCGACCAACGATGAAGGCGCGTCGCTGCGACAGCTCGTCGACGACCTGACACGCCAGCTGGAGGAGATCAGCCGAACAGTGGACCCGGCCTCGGTGGCGGAATTCGCCGCGCTGCCGCTGGCCGAGCTCGAACGGCAGCGCGACCAGCACCGCGGCAGCAAGGAGCGGGCCCAGGAAGAGCGGGCTCGGGCGGAGGAGTTGTTAAACGACCGGCTGACCCAGACCGGGGACGTCGCTACGCTCGAAGAGGAGATCGCGACCGCCCGCGAACAGCTGCAGGAACTCGAAGCGGAGGCTCATGCCTACGACCTCGCGATCGAAACGCTCGAGGCCGCGGCGAAATCTGTCCGGCGCGCCGTGATCCCCAGGCTGAAGTCGCAACTCCAGGGCCAGCTCTCCCCGATCACGAATGGCCGCTATCGCGATGTGCGCATCGGCGAAGACCTGGCATTGCAGGTCCGGACGCAGGATCAACGTACTTATAAGGATGTTGACAACCTCAGCCTCGGCACCCGCTCGCTGATCTACCTGCTCGAGCGGCTGGCGCTGGCGCGGATCATCGGTGGCAACGCTGAGCCACCGCCGCTGCTGCTCGACGAGGCGCTGGTCCATGCCGACCGGCGCCGCCTGACCGCGGCCATGAACGAGCTCGGCAGGCTCGACCACCAGGTGATCTTGTTCTCCAAGGACGAAGCGCTCGCCGACCGCGCCGAGAAGGCCGAGGACTGGACCATCATCCGCCTCGCGGGCCCGTCGCTGGTCGCGGCGCCGGCCGAAGGGGCGCCGGCCAATGGATCGAGCCGTGACGAGATCGAAGAGGAAGTCCCGACCGCCTGAGGCTGCGACAGACAGCTGTCAAAACGGGGGGTTAGGCTGCGGTCATGGGCAATGTCATTCCGTGGTCACAGATCCATCCGAGCATCACAAGTCAAGAGCCCTTCGTCGCCGTCGTCATCATCGATCCGCAGCGCCAGATCTGCGTCAGCGAGATGGTCCCCTTCGATCTGGAGGCGCTGGGCAACCCGGACGTATCTGCTTCCGAGGTGATCGCGGCCGCCCAGGTGGCGGCGGCGAAGGTCGCCAGCGGTTACCGGACCCGGCGCAAGGAAGCGGGCGCCCCCTCCCTGACCCTCCCCCGCAAGCCAAAAGCGAGTGCGTCGATGATGACCCTGCCACTCGAGATGGCGGCCGAAAATTCGCCAGGTAAGGAGAATCCAGCAGGCCTTCGCGTCCTGAACGGCGGAAAGAGCTAGGCGCGCAGACGCTCTTCGAGGCCGGCCTTCACCGAAGGCCACTCGTTCTCGATCACCGAGAAGATCACCGTGTCGCGGTAGCTCCCATCCGGACGGATGCGCTGGTTGCGAAGGGTCCCCTCGTAGCGCGAGCCGAGTTTTTTGATGGCCGCCTGGGAGTGAAGATTGTTGATGTCCGTCTTCAACGCGACGCGAATGGCGCGCCAG
>VBFF01000118.1:18753-23677 GCA_005889285.1 Chloroflexota bacterium | reverse complement strand
TTTCCAGCCAGCGGTCCATCGTTTCCGCCGTCACCGGACGGGCCGGCATCCACATCCAGATGGCCTCGTCGCGTCCCGCCTCGAGCAGCGCTGACGCGTGCGAGGGGCGCATCGGCTCCAGCCGGATGTGACTTCCAGTCAGCGTGATCGGCCCCAGCGGCGCCAAATTCCTAGAAGGGCTGCGCGACCATGAGGAAGACGACGACCACGAGCAGCAACCAGGCGACGAGCTGGATCGTTACGGCCGCCGCCGCAACCGGGGCCGACGCCTCCCCCGCCGCGCTGCGCGCGCGCCGCAGATTGGGGGCCAGAAAGGCGCCATCCAGGCCGGCGGCCGCTACGTAGAGAAGGAAGCCGAGGAGAAGCCAGCCGGTAAAGAGCTTGAAACGGCCGACCCACATCAACAGACCGGTGATGAGCACCAGCGCCGAGCCGGTGTAGACGAGCGCAAGCTGCACCCGCCAGGCGAGCTGATAGAGCGCGTGCTGCGCGACGTCGGCTGCACGGGCCGCCATCGGTCGCAGTAACACGTGCGTGCTGACGCCGCCAAGCAAGAAGATCGCACCCAGCACGTGAAGCGTTTTCAGCACCGGCACGTGAGCAGCATACGTTACGTAGCGGGCGGCCGCCGTTGTAAAGTTGCTCCGTGCCAGACGAGCCGCGCGGGCAGGCCGAGGTCCTCATCCCGCACGGATGGCTCCTTCCCAACCTGAGCCTCGACGCGGTGCGCTCGCTGCAGCGCGGCGACACCACCTCCGATTTGGAAAAAGGCGACCTTCGCCTGGCGGGCGTCGAGGTGCTGGTCGCGCGCAACTGGGTCAAGGAAGAGTTCTGGCCCCGCATCCAGGATGCGGTGCACAAGGGTTACGCGGCCGAGAAAACCTACACCTTCATGCGCGCACATGCGGACCGCCGGCGGAGCCGGCGCCCCAAGAAGTCCACGTAGCGCGCGTGGCGGACTGGGCGGCGCACGAGCGGCAGGTGGTCGATGGCTTTTTCCGGTTTTCGCCGGCGCATGCGCGATTCATGGGCGATCACCGGTTCGACGGCGTGGTAGGCGACCTGTCCAAGACCGCGATTCGCGCTCGGGTGTCGGAGATCGACGAGCAACTCTCGACCATCAGCGCGGTGCAGCGACTCGATCGGGGACAGGCGATCGATCAGCGGGCGCTGATCGCCCAGCTCGCAGCGGCCCGTTTCGAGCTCACGGAGCTACGACTGCCGTTTCGTGAGCCGATGTTCTACGCCGGACCGAGCGAGTTGGATGTCAGCTCGTACCTGAAGCGGCCCTATGCCCCGCTCGGCGACCGGCTGGCGGCCCTTCGCCGGCACTTGCTCGGGTATGGCGGCTTCCTGGAGGCGGCACGCGACAACCTGGAGCCGGTGCTTCCCCGGCCCAACCTCGAGATCGCGATCGATGCGGTCGACGGCCAGGCCGAGTACCTCGATGGCGAGGTTCGTGTCGCCGCGGCCGGCCAGGCCGAAACGCTCGAGGCCATCGACATCGCCAACCGGCAGCTGCGAGATTTTGGCGACGGGCTGAAGGCGAGGCTCGCGACCGCGGACCAGGCGTATGCCCTCGGCGAGGACCACTTCTTGCGCCTACTGGGCTTGCGCGAATTGGTGCAGCTCGACGTCCCTACACTCGAACGCATGGTGCGCGCCGACATCGACCGGAATCGCTCCGCCGCGGAGGCCGCAGCCGAACAGATCGCGGCCGGCGCCGGCGTGCGGGCCGCGGTGGCACGCCTCGAGGATCACCACCCGACCGCGGCCTCGATCATCGCCGACGTGACGGCAATGCTCGGTCGCCTTCGTGCCTTTCTCGTGGAGCGCGACGTCGTCTCGCTTCCGAGCAACGGCCGCTGCCTGGTCCAACCAACGCCCACGTACGCCGCCTATATCAGCGCCGCCATGGATAGCGCCGGACCACTCGAGACGGTCGCCACCGACAGCTATTACTGGGTGACCGTCCCCGGCGCCGATTGGGACGCCGCCAAGAGCGAGGAATGGCTGCGCTACATGAATTACGCGACGCTGGAGGGGACCTCGATCCACGAGGCGTATCCCGGTCATTACGTCCAGGGCTTGTTCGAGCGGCACGCCAGCTCGCCGACGCGTCAACTCTTTTGGACCTACACCACGGGCGAAGGTTTTGCGCACTACGTGGAAGAGATGATGCTGGAGATCGGCTATTCCGATGACCCCAAACAGCGGCTGGCGCAGCGTCTGGAGGCCCTGCTGCGCGACTGTCGATTCCTCGTCGCGCTCGGCCTCCATTGCCAGGGGATGACGATGCCCGACGCCATTCGCCTTTTCGAGTCCGTCGGATACATGACCGAACTGCCGGCCACCCGCGAGGCGACGCGTGGCGCCTGGGACCCGATGTATCTCAACTACACGCTGGGCAAGCTCCTCATCCTCGAACTGAGAAGCGAGATGCAGCGACGGCCGGGGTACACGCTGAAGACGTTCCACGATGCTTTTCTGGGTTGCGGAACCATGCCGATTCCATTGATCCGCGAGCTGATCGGCTAAGCCCTGGCCGGGTCACAGTACGAGGAAGCGACGCCATGAATCCCATCACCTCTATCGGCAGCCTGAGCGGGGACCTGCTCATGCTCGTGATCGCCGGACTCGTCTTCGTCGAGGAGACCGGGATCCCCATCCCCTTCGCGCCCGGGGACCTGCTCTTGATCATCGCCGGGGTCGCGATCGCCAGCGATACCGTGGACGCGGCCCCCATGGTGAGCGCGCTCTTGCTGGCCACCATCCTGGGCGCAATGGTCGGCCGGGAAGTCTTCGCCGCCGTTGGCCGGCCCGCCCTGCTGAAGGCCGCCGATGCGCTGGGATTCCGGCCCGCGCTGAATCGAACGACCGAGCTGCTGCAGCGTCGTGGGGCGCCGGCCGTCTTCATCGGCCGGCTGATTCCAGGCCTGCGCATCACCACCACCCAGGTTGCCGGCGTCAGCAAGATATCCCGCCTGACGTTTGCCGCCGGTCTCATCCCGTCGGTGATCGTGTACATCGCGTTCTTTGTGGGGCTGGGCGCGCTGGCCGGTCAACCTGCTGTCCGGATGTTCCACCGGGCGCAGCATCGATTCTTCGTCGTCGCCGTGACGGTGTTGGCGGCCCTGGCGATCATCCTTTCGGTGCGCTGGCTGGCGCGACGAGGCGCCCTCTCCGCCCTGGACCCGATCGTGCTCGGCGCGCGACGCCAGCTGGCGGACACGATCGACGCCGCGATTTTCCAACGTGCGAGCGATGCCGGGGGGCGCCAGTTTCCCATCGTCCGCCGGCTATGGGCCGGCCTGATCGATCTGGCGATCGTGTTCGCCGGTGCGATTTTGATCCTGACCGCGCTCTCGGGGCTGGACACCGTGGAGCTCGTCCTCGACCCCGAGGGTATCTTGCTGCTAGCGGTCGTCGCGCTTGCCTATCGCGTTCCCATCGAGGCTCGCACCGGGCAGACGATCGGCAAGACGCTGATGGGGATCTCGGTCTACGGGCCCGACGGCGTGCCGGGCTGGTGGCGGGCGACCGTGCGCAACCTCGTTGGGGTGCTGCTTCCTCTCTTGCCGGTTGATGCCGTCCTCCTCGTCCGCAGCCGTCAGCGGCAACGTCTCGGCGACCGGCTTAGCGGCACGACCATTCGCCGGGTGGCGCACTGACGGCCGTTCTGCTCGCGCTTGCCGCCAGCGTCAGCTGGGGCATTGGTGACTTCATCGGGGGCATCACCACCCGCCGCCTGGGCGTGTTCACCGTCCTCTTCGTCTCGCAGCCGCCCACGCTCGTGCTGATCGCCATCGTCGTCATCATTCGCGGCGGCGCCCCGCGACCGGGCCTCTGGATGGTCGCCGGCGTCGTCGCCGGACTGGCCGGGCTGGTCGGGCTGTCGGCGGTCTATCGGGGGATGGCGATCGGGGTGATCAGCGTGGTCTCGACCATCGCCGCGACCGGGCCCGTGGTGCCGATCCTGGTTGGGCTGGTGTTGGGCGAGCGACCGACGGCGCTGCAGTTCTTCGGCATTGCCCTGGCGCTCGGCGGGATCGGGCTGCTGGCATTCGATCGCCGCCCCGCCCAGTCCGGGGGACGCCTTCTCCCTGGCGTCGGTCTCGCACTCGTCGCGGCGCTCGCCTTCGGCCTCTTCCTCGTCGCGATCCGCTACGCGAGCCGGCCCGACCCCGTCTGGGGCGTGCTGGCGACCCGGACCGGAAGTGTCGCCGCGCTGCTGTTACTCGCCGTGGCGTTCCGCTCGCGGATCAAGGTCGCGCTCCCCGACCTGCCGCCCCTGTTTGCTATCGGCGTCCTCGATGTCGGCGCCGACGTCTTCTTCGCATTTGCCACCACGCTCGGCCTGCTGAGCGTCGTGTCCATCCTCTCGTCGCTCTACCCGGTGTCGACCGTGATCCTGGCTCGCATCGTGCTCAATGAACGAATGGCCCGGGTGCAGCAGGCCGGCATCGGCCTCGCCTTCGCCGGCGTGCTCCTGATCAGCCTCTGATGCGGCCGTGCTTAGCCGCGGAAACCGGCGAGCAGTTCGAGCACGAGGTCGACCTCGCTCGCCGTGTTGTAGTGGGCGATGCCGATCCGCAGGGTGCCGCCCGCGTCCACGAGCTTCAGCCTCGTGATCAGCTCGGTCGCGTAATGGTCGCCGTGAGTCGCAAAGACCTGGTGGCTCGCCAGCCAGCGCGCGATGGCCTCCGGTCGATGGGGCGGCCAGGTCAGCGACACGGTTGGCACCCGGTGCTCGAGCTCCGCCGGTGCCGTGATCCCGTAGATCGTGATGCCGGGAATCTGCTGCAGGCCATCGATCAGGCGAGCCACCAGGGCCCGCTCGTGGTGGCGGATGCGATCCATGGCCAGTTCCAGCGCCGGCCGGAGCACCCGGTCAGCGCCACCGATCGACGCCAGGTACTCGAAG
>VBFF01000118.1:18190-18734 GCA_005889285.1 Chloroflexota bacterium | reverse complement strand
GTGTTCCCGTCTCCCAGCGGCCCGGCACCTCGTCGGTCGCCGGCCGGACCTTGTAGGGACGCAGTCGCTGAAGCAGCGCGCGCCGTCCGTAGAGAATCCCCTGGTGCGGACCGAAGAACTTGTAGCTCGAACAGACGAGAAAGTCGCAATCGATGGCGCGAACATCGATCGGCCCGTGCGGCCCGTAATGAACCGCATCAACCCACAGCCAGGCGCCCGCGGCGTGGGCCGCACGCGATACCGCCGCAAGATCGGGAATGCTGCCCACAACATTCGACGCGTGCGTGACCGCAACCAAACGTGTACGCGGCGTCAGTTGGCGTTGAAGATCGGCCATGTCGATCGTGCAGTCGGGGACCTTGATGTCGACGAAGCGCACGGTCACACCGCGCTCCTCGAGCGCCAGCCAGGGGGCGACGTTGCCGTCATGGTCGAGCCGGGTGACGACGATCTCATCGCCGGGCTTCAGCTCACGTCCGATGGCGCGGCTGAATGCGAACGTCAGGGTCGTCATGTTGGGGCCGAAGACGATTTCGTCCGCCGA
>VBFF01000118.1:0-18146 GCA_005889285.1 Chloroflexota bacterium | reverse complement strand
GATCAGCGCATCCGACCGCTGGCTGGTCGTAAAGACGCCGCCATGATTGGCATTCATCGTCCGACAGTATTCGGCTGTGCGATCGATGACGCGCTGGGACACCTGGGTGCCGGCCGGATTGTCGAAGTAGACGGCCGGGTCACCGTCGACCTTGAGGGCGAGCGCGGGGAACTGCCGGCGAACGGATTGCAGGTCGACGTCGATGGCGGTGGCCATCAACGGCGCTTCGTCGCCGCCTTCACGATCGCTCGGGCGGTCAGGAGCGCCACGATCGCGACCACCTGGCCCATCAGGATGATCCGGTTGAGGTCGAGCGCGGGCTGCCAGCTGACATCGCTGCCTTTGATGACGAAGGCGCCAACCGGCCGCGAGGAGACGCCGAAGCCGACTCCGCCAGCCTGGGGCTGCCCTTCGTCACCACCACCGCCGGCGCCTCCGGCGATTTTCGCCGCGGGAATGATCGTGACGCCATTCTTTTCGTAGGGCGTGCCAAACACTTCGGACGCTCGCATGGCGCCCTTCGCCTCGTTGACGACATCCATCACGCGCATCGCAGGATCCTCCTGGACTTGGCCTTCCATGCCGAACGCGGTCGGCGATCTCGTTTGAGCCTACAGGCATCCACGGTGCCGGCGCGTCTATCGCTGGGTCGTTTCCATTCGCCCGAAGGCGAGCCGAGCCAGGGTCACGATGACGATGAAGGCGACCACGCCGGCGGCCGGGGCGAGCACGAGGGGGCGCGCGAAGTCGGTCCCCGACAGAAGGGCATGGAGCGCGAACGCACCGAACATCGGATAGGAGAGCCGGTGGAGCCAGCGCCACGCGAGCGGGTCGATACGGCGACGCAGGTAGCTGGTGACGGTGACGATCAGCAGCAGGTCGAATCCGATGGTGCCGAGGCCGATCGCCAGCGAGGCATAGGCGACACGGAATGGGATGACGAGGTCGAACGGGCTGATTCGAGCCACCGCGTCGAGCGTGAGTGCCAGCACATGCAGGCCGACGAACGGCACCCAGCAAACCGTGAGAAAGCGGTGCAGGTTCGACAGATCGCGATTGCGCATCGCTCCCTCGAACATCGCGCTACGTAGCGCCTGGCCTGTGACAAGAGCCGCGGCGAGAACGAAGAAGGCGGTCAGCGCCGCGGCGCGCGAGGTCAGCCAGAGCAGCTGGTCAAGCGTCACGCCGCCGCCGGAAGCTCCGCCGGGCCGGCGCCGGTCTCTGCCCCTTCCGCCGGAACCGCGGCGTACGTCACGCCGCGGGCTTCGAGAAACGCAATCCCCAGGGCCGCGCCCAGGAGAACGGCACTCTTGGCATAGACCTCGCCGCGCAACGCACTGTCCGTGACCACGGAGACTTCCGCAAGGTCGGTCTTTGCCGGCATCCCGGTGCGCGGGTCGATCAGGTGATGCATGGAGTGGCCCCAGCGCCGCTTGCTGATTCCGCTGGTGCAGACGGCCCCCTCGCGAAGCGCGACGAGCGTGCCGTCGCAGAGCCCGATGTGCCAGCCGTCGCCATCGGGACCGGCGCCGCGGACTCGGAGGTCGCCGCCCAGATTGCAGACAGCATTCTCACCGAGCTCATCGATCAGAAGGTCGGCCAGCGCGCCCTTCGCGATTCCACCCAGGTCGAGTGCTGCACCGGGAGCGAGGGCCGCCGAACGCGTGGCCCGATCCAGGAGGAGTACCTGCGGGAGCGCTGGCAGTTGCATGGGGTAAAGGACCGACGGCTCCGTCAGGCCGTGCCGGAAGGGGCGATCGTATCCGGCCGCCGCCAGCGCGGGAAGGACCGCCGCGTTGACGAGGCCATCGCTTTCCGCGAAAGCCCAGAGCGCCGCCTCCAGCATGGCGAACATTTCCGGGCTCACCGGGAGGTAGCGGCCGTCGCTCGCGTTCAGTCCGGCCAGCTCACTGTCAGGAAGGAAGCGGGTGAAACGGGCCTCGGCATCGCGAATCCGTTGCTCGCAGCGTTCGAGCGCCGCCGGCCCGCTCTCGACACTCAAGAGCTCGCAGGTCGAGCCGAGCGCGTCGAAATGGCGGGTCGTCAGTTCACGAGACATGGCTTTCACTGTGGACCGTAGCGTCGCTCGGCAGCACGGTCACCGCCGGATGCAGAGGCGCCTGCGCAGGCTTGGGCGACGTGGCCACGACTCCACCTGAGAGCAGGGCCAGCAACAGCGTGCCCAGCACCGACGCCCACCTCAGCGTCGCGTTCGAGGACATATTCCTCTCCCTACCAGGTAAAACGGGTCGGCTCATGGAATCCGGCGGCCTCAACCTTACGGTAGAAGGGCGCCCGCGGCCTTCGACTGAAGGCATCCTGAGAAGGCGCTGAGACCGCTAGGCGAGATCGAGAGTGATGGCGTGGTAGCCGTCTGCCCCGTTTGGCAGGGTTGGCGCCGACTGCGAGGGCTGTAATGTTCCCTCACCGTCGCGGGCCCGCACTTTGACGGTGTAATGTCCGGCGGCGATGTTGGTGCTGAGCTGCCAGAAGCGCCACGCGTAAGGAGAGAACTCGGCCTGCAAGTTGGCGGGCTGCCAGGAGCGGCCACCATCCCAACTGAGCTCGACGCCGCTGATCCGGCGCGAACCCGCGAACGCGATGCCGCCGAATTGAATCGACCCCGCCGCCAAGGCGGCACCGTCCGAAGGCCGGTCGATGCGTGACATCGTCTTGACGATGGCTCGCTCATCCCAGCCGTTGTTCTCCCAGTAACCGGGCTTGTCGCTTGCGGAAAAGCCGATCCGGGTCACCCACTTGGGCTGCTTCATGCCATACCGGCCGGGAAAAATAAAGCGCGCGGGGAAGCCATGCATCGAGGTCAGCGGTGAGCCGTTGAGATGGGTGGCGAGCAGGTGGTCTGGCGTCAGATCGCGCAGTTGAAAACTTTCCGTGTAGCCGTCGGCGCTTTCCATCAACATCCAGCTTGCGTTCGACGGCGCCGAGGTGAGCGCCAGCACATCGCTCACCCGCGGCCCCTTCCAGCTGCCATTGCTGATCAACGTCCCGCCGATCTCGTTGCTGATGCACTCCAGCGTCAGCTCCAGCTCATGGGACGGCAGTGCGAGCAGCTCGTCGTAGGTGAGCGATCTTCCGGGCAGATTGAGACGCCAGCTCGAGGCATCCACGACCGGGTCGCCCCCGATGTTCTTGGAAACGACGTAGAAGTCACCGACCGGCGTGATCTCCGTCGGCGTGCGGCTCCCTTCCTTCATCGCCAGCGCCGTGGCGAAGCGGCGGACGTTTACGTAGCCGATGCCGAGGAGGGCGAGGCCAACCGCACCATAAAAGATGTTGCGCATCAAGATCCGGCGGTCTTCGCTGACCGGGTCCTCGGCGGCGAGGCCGCGGGCCATCCGATCAACCAACGGAACCATTCCGGCGAGCAGCACGACTTCGACCACCGCCCCCACAATCGAATCACTCGGCGAGAAGGCCACGATCGCGACGATGGCGCTGACCAGCGCCGTAGCCGCCGTGAGAACCAGGACGTAGGCACGCGGGAAGAGTCGGGCCATCAGCACCGATGCCGCGCCGTAGAGCGCGATGATCACCACGGTTGCGCCCACGAGCAGCAGCGGCCGGGCCAGGACGCCGAGCGCCTTCAGCAAATTGGCGAACGTCGACAGCGGCAGCACCTTGAGCAGGATGTAGCCGGCCTGCTCGGGGAGCAGCGGGATCGCGAACAGCGCGTGGGCCAGGTAGTCGGCCCCGAGCGCCAGCGTCCCGGCGCTCAAGCCGACGATCAGCGGGCGCTGACGGGTCAAGCGGTTACGGCCGGGCGGGCCGGCGGATCCCGTTGTAGGCCAGCCCCAATCCCACGATGGCGACTATGATGCCGATGATCAGCCACATCCGCTGGCCCGTCATGAAGCTGCCGGGCAGCACGCCCGAGCCCTGCAAGATCCAGACCCCGCCGGCAAAGATCGCGATGACGCCGAGGATCAGGCTAGCGACACGCATACAACTACAGTACGCGCCCGCGTTGCACGATTCCCGCGTGAACCTGAAGTTCAGTTAGGACAGCAATGTAAACGCGCCGTGGCCGGACGACGCCACGGCGCGTTTGACGCTGCCTAACTATGCTTCGGCGGCGACGGCTTCGGGCGTCACGGCCAGATCCTTGCCGGCGCGGCCGCCCGCTTCGACCTTGGCCAGTGCCAGTTGCCCAATGTTGAGCCCCTGGATGGTGGCCAGATCGCCGAGCGCCCGCAGGAAGTACTGCCGGCGGCGCCGCTCCACGACGCGGCCCAATTCGTGCTCCAGGCCCTGGACGCCTTCCACAAAGGAGATGCGGAAGGGGTCGGTGATCCGCGCGCGCTGCGGACCGAGCTCTTCCTGGACGAGCTTCTTCGCGTCGCCGGAGAGACCCTCGTTGCTGACGATCACGCCCTCGGCGGCCTTGATGCGGGACACCTTGGCGTTGAAGGCGTAGGCATCCGCCAGATTGAACTCGCGATCCTTGAGCACCACGAGGACGAGGTCACCGCTCAAATCGAGCACGATGTCGGTCCCCGCCGGGCTGGAGTCGATGATCACCTGCTCGCGGCTGATGCCGAGCTTGGGGAGGATGGCGGTCGCCAGGGTCGTCATCCAGCGGCCTTTGTCGTTGAGGGCGGTGGCGCGGTCGGTCGGCATGATCACCTGGTCGACCCGCTCTTCGTTCAGCGGGCGCCCGCAGGCGCACTTCATCCAGTCCGGCGCCATCTTCTGCAGCTTGTTGGGATCGTCGGTGCGCAACACGGCATTGCCGGTGCGGGAGCACACGATCACATACTCCGACTGGATCAGCCCGAGGCTGCGCAGCTCGCCGAGGCGGCCGGCGACGGCGGTCCCCTGGGCTTCGCCCAGCACCTTGGGCAGGTCGGAAACGGTCAGGGTGCCGACCCGCTCGAGGTCGCGGATCAGGGCTCGAATCTCTGGAGCGGCGAAGGCGCCCATCGCCTGGTTTTCTTCGGCGCTGACCTCGTTGATCGACTGCCGGGATTTGCGGATCGCGTCGAAATTGTGGCTGCCGACAGGAGCGAGCACGGGCCACGACGACGGCGTGCCCACTTCCTGGCCGAGGGCCTCCTGGGCCGCGGTACGGACGCGCTTGAGGAAGTCGGTACGGATCTTCTCGGTCCCGGCGCGATAGGCCACGCCGACTTCGATGAAGGCGGGCTTGGAGGCGTGCTCCAGCTCCATGAAATGGACGTCGTCCGAGCGCAGCTCGCGCAAGGTAGCGGAGCCGGGGCGGCGGACGCGCAGCCAGCCGACGACCGGCGCCTGTCCCATGAAGAGCTCGCCCTCGTCGGCGGACGACCAGCTCTTGGTGACGTCGAACTGCAAGAACTTGTTCAGCAGGTCAATGGTGAAACTGATGCCGGCGCTGTCGAAGATCGCCTCGCGCGCCCGGTAGAGAACGCCCATGAACTCAGGGCCGTTGATGCGGGAAACGATGGTCCAGAACTGGTCGGTGTTGGGGGCAATATCGAGGCGGCGGACTTCGACAAGCAGCATTGTTTCGGGCTCCTCAGCTATGAAAATTAGATGAACGGCAGCGCCACCGCCATCCAACGCCTCCCCAAGAGCCGGTTGGCGGCAGTCGCAGAATAGGGCGGAAGAATCGTTCTTGTCAAACCATTTCGCACTCGCAAGTGGTGATGGGGCCGATCACCGGCGCGTCGTGGCGGGTTGCATACTGTGCCGGTGACGGAGAGGGAACAATTAACCGCCGCCGCCCGGGCTGCCGGGCTTCGGCTGAGCCCCGCCGACGTAGTGGCACTGCTGCCAGCATGGAAGAGGTACCTGACGCTGGTCGAACAGCTGAGGGCGGCGGTGGCGCCCGAGGATACGGATGCCATCGATTGAGACGCTGACCTCAGCACCGCTTGTCCAAATCGCGAGCGCACTGCGCCGGCGACGGCTGTCGCCGGTCGAGCTGGTGGACGCCTACACCCGGCGGATCGAGGCGAGCGCGGGCCTGCACGCCTTCATCACACCGCCGGGCGAGCAGGCCCGCCGGGAGGCACAGCGGGCTGAGCGGCGACTCGCCCGGGGCGAGAGCGGTGCGCTGCTGGGCATACCGATCGCGGTGAAGGACCTGTTCGCGACGCGGGCGCTTCGAACGACGGCCGGCTCGCGCATCCTGAAGGACTGGGTCCCGTCGAGCGATGCCACGGTCGTCGCCCGGTTGCGGGCGGCCGGCGCCATCGTCTTCGGCAAGACCAATCTCCACGAGTTTGCCTACGGCGTCAGCACCGCCAACCCATGGTGGGGCATCGCTCGCAATCCCCACGACTCCCGTCGCAGCCCGGGCGGTTCGAGCGGCGGCTCGGCGATTGCGGTCGTGGCCGGTCTGTCTGCTGGCGCACTCGGCTCTGATACCGGCGGATCGATCCGGGTTCCGGCGTCGCTGTGCGGTTGCGTGGGCCTCAAGCCGACGTTCGGTGCCATTCCGTTGAATGGGACATTCCCGTTGGGCTGGTCGCTCGACCACGCGGGTCCGCTGGCCCGCACCGTCGACGACGCCGGCGTGCTGCTCGATGTGCTAACGGGCGTGGATGCCGGGCGCAAGTCCCGGCGAGTCCCGACGCGGGGCCTGCGGGTTGGCGTCCTTCAGGGATCGATTGTCGAGAACGTGCAGCCGGCGGTGTCGCGCCAGGTCGACGCAGCGGCGGCGGGCCTGCGCCGGCACGGGTTGCGGGTCCGCGAGGTGGCCATTCCGGAGATGCAGTGGACGGTCGCGACCCAACTGGTGACGCTCCGCGCCGAGGCGAGCGCCCTCCATGCCCGCTGGATTCGCGCCCAGCCTCGCGCCTACGGGGCCGACGTCCGCACCCGGCTCCAGCTGGGCTCGCTGGTGGCCGGCGCCGATTACGTCCTGGCGCAGCGCATGCGCGCCCGGATTCGGGCGGCGATGAGCCGCGTATTCCACGACATCGATGTCTTGCTGCTGCCCAGCACGCCGATCGCCGCCCCCGTTGTCGGCGAGCGGACGGTGCGCTGGCGGTCCGGGGAAGAGCCGGTCGACGGCGCGCTGGTGCGGCTCACGGCGCCCTTCAACCTCACCGGACTACCGGCGCTATCGGTTCCCTTTGGAGCGACGGCCGGCCTGCCAATCGGCGTGCAGGTCGTCGGGCAATGGAATGACGAGGCGCGCGTGCTGGCTGTCGGCCGCCTGCTTGAAGGCGTTAGTAGATGAAGCCGATGAGCGGAATCGTCCCTGGGGTCACGTGCCGGTAGCTTACCCGGCCCCAGCCGCCACCGCTCGGGCTGGCGTAGTTCATCTCCGAGACGAGCCAGCTGCCATCGGCGTAAACCTGCTCCACGTAGGCGACGTGGCCCCAGTACGGTGACTCCCAGGTGACCATGATGGCGCCCACGCGCGGCGTGGGACCTTCCGGCCGGCCGTAGGCACGCGCGCGCCCGAACCATTGCCAGGCATTACCGCCCCAGGGTGCGGGCCGTCGGGTGTTGACGTACCAGGTGCATTGTCCGAAGGGATAGCTTCCTCCGCCGGAGGAGTACACCGGCGTGACGTACCAGGAGCGCTTGCCGGCCGTGACCGTCTGCGCGTTGGGCTGCGGAACGGACGCCGGCTCTGGACCAACGCCGTAGGGCAACATCAAGTACTCGTCGACGGGCAATGTCTCCGGATGACGCAGCAAGTTGAAGTCGATGATGGCGTCCGACTCGGCGCGGTATTTCTGCGCCAGGGAGGCGAGGGTGTCGCTCGCTCCGACCTTGACAAGCACGCCATCGACCGGCGGAATCACGACCTCCTGGCCCGCGGTCAGACGATCGACGAGCTTGGGGTTGGACCAGAGCAGCGTGTTCACCGAGAGCCCGTACTTGGAGGCGAGCGCGCGCAGCGTGTCGCCATCGACGGCGGTGTAGTGAATGATGTCGCGGTGCTTCTCGGCCGGCGGTGTCGCGGGCAACGCCGGGACGACCAGCGAACCACTCATCGACCATCCGATGCCATCGACCGCCCGGCCGAAGGGCGCTTGGGCGAGGGCCGTGCCTGGCCCCGTGCCGCCGGCGAGGGCGGGCGCGGCGCCTACCGGGACATGGAACACGACCCAGGGCATCGCAGCCGCCATCAGCAGCACGGCTGAGTGTGTTGCAAAGCGCGGCGCAGCGTACTTCAGCGGACGTCCCCCTTTACCCCTTCCCTATTGGCCGCTCCACTGCGGCCTACACAAGACAAACTGCCCAGGCACCGTATGGCTTGCAGCGGGGCGACGAGCTATCACACGCTCGTGACATGACCGTTACCAGAGGACCGTAACCATCGAAATGGTCGCTCCGTCCACGTCGGGCATAGAATGCGGGCAATGTCGGACCCGGCAGAGATGTCAGGTCGCGAATTGCTCGAGGCCGCGCTGCGTGGAGCTGCGCCCGCTCCGCCCTACGTCGGCTTGCTGCGCATGCGCTTCATCGCCGTCTCCGACGGCAGTGCAACCTTCGAGATGCCAGCGACGGCGGAGTTGTACAACCCGAACCACGTCGTCCACGGCGGGGCGCTCGCGTCACTCGCCGACAGCGCCATGGGATTCGCGGTGTTCAGCACGCTGCTCCCGGGGGAGAACTTCACGACCGCGGAGCTTCATGTCAATTTCCTCAGGGCCGTCACCGCGGATACCGGCGTGCTGCGATCGATTGGCCGCGTGCTGCATCGCGGGCAGCAGATCGCGGTGGCCGAGGCGGAGATCGTCGACCAGCAGAACCAGCTGATCGCACGCGCCAGCTCGACCAACGTCATCCTCCAACGGCGAGCCCCGCCGCCCACCGATGCCTCAGTGCCGGCACCAGCGCCAGAGCCGGCCCAGGCAGCCACGCAACCTCCCGCCCGCTTTGCCGCTCCGCCGTCGCCCCTGGAGCGGGCGCCGACGCCGACGGTGTCGCCGCCGATGACGACCGAGCTCATCGGGATGGCACCGCTCGCCCGGAGCAAACGAAAGATCCGGACCTTTGCGGGCGATATCGCGTACCTGCGAACGGGACAGGGTCCGCCGCTTGTGCTGCTGCACGGGATTCCCAGCTCCTCCTATCTGTGGCGCGACGTCATCGAGCCGCTGGCCGCAACCTTCGAAGTGCTGGCGCCCGACCTGCTCGGCTACGGCGACTCGGACAAACGGATGGACGTCGATCTGTCGATTGCGGCACAAGCGCGATACGTGGTGGCCTTCATGGAGACGATCGGTGTGCACCAGGCGGCGGTAGCCGGCCACGACATCGGAGGCGGCGTCGCCCAACTGATGGCCGTCGACGAACCGCAGCGGGTGGCCCGCCTCATCTTGATCGACAGCATCGTCGACAACAACTGGCCGATCCCCGACATCGCGCGCTTGAAAGAGCCGGCGTGGGACCAGGTCATGGTCAATATCGATCTGCGGAGCGGACTTCGCAAGGGACTTGAAACCGGGATGGTGACGCCAGGCCGGGTCACCGATGAGATCGTCGACGAGTGGACCCGACCCTTCCAGGACCTGGGCGGCCGCCGTGCCTACCTCCGCGCGGCACGGGCGCTGAACAACCGAGATCTCACCAGCCGGGCGAAGCACATCGACGAGATCGAGACGCCGACCCTGATCCTCTGGGGAGCCAACGATGCCTACCTCGAGCCGCGCTGGGCCGAAACGCTCCACCAGAGGCTTCGCGCAAGTACGGTTGAGATCGTCGATCCCGGGGGCCACTTCCTCCCACTCGATCGGCCCGACGCCGTGGTTGAGGCGATCACGCGCTTTCTGACGACGCGCTAAGACCGGCGGGCGAGCAGCTCGTCGGCGCGGGACGCGGGCGTGGCCGTCCAGGCGGCCAATCGGATGAGCGGTGTGACCCGAGGCCCATGGAAATCATCGCCACCGGTCGCCACCCACCCGTAGGAGGCCGCGACCTCCTGGAAGCGGTCCATCAACGCCGCACTCTTTGGCCCGTAGGGATCATCAGGCGCCTGGGGATAGGTGACCTCCAATCCCAGCACGCCCGCCACCGCGCACGCCCGAAACAACAGCTGCAGGTCGGGCACGTGACGGTAGACACCCGGGTGCGCCAGCACGGTGACGCCCCCCGCCGCGGTCACCATGTCCACCGCCTCATCGAGCGACATCTCGGTGGCGCGCGGAACGTGGGCCGCCCCACCCGGTCCCATCGCCGCATACAACTCTTCGCGCGCCACCCCCGGCTGTGCCGCCTCGATGGCGGCAACGATGTGCGGCTTGCCGACGTTGCCTCGGGCCCCGGTGCGCACGGCCTCCCACGTCACGCGGTAGCCGGCGGCCGCCAGCCGGTCAACCGTTTCTCGTTTCTGGGCTTCGCGGGCTTCACTGGCTTGATGCAGGCGATTGCGCAGCCGCCGGTTGTTGAGCGCGAAGCCGTAGCCGAGCAGATGGGCGTCGATCAGTCCGCGGCCGGGTTCATCTTCGATCGATAGCTCGACGCCGGAGATCATCCGCAGGCCGTGTCCCTCTAGGCCACCGAGGGCATCGATCCCCGCGAGGGTGTCGTGGTCGGTCAGGGCGACGACATGGAACCCCGCCGCGGCGTGAGCCGCGACCACCTCGAACGGTGGCAGCTCGCCGTCGCTGAAGATGGTGTGCAGGTGGAGGTTCGCCCGCCCGTTGGATACCTCTGCCAATGGTGGGCATGTTATAACCGTGGGCACCCCTTCATGAGCCCTGACCGCCAGTCACACCTCAGCCTCGTCCGCCGCCTGGTGGTTGCCAATCTCGAGAAGCCGGTCCTGGACGTCATCGACAGCGCGCTGCGCTGCCTGATCCAGGGGGTCGACGCCCGGGCGGCGTTCCTGGGCAAGATCGATGGCGAGACGCTGGAGATCATCGCGGCCCAGGTCGAAAGTGGGCCCGCGATGCAGGTGGGCACGCGTCTCCCGCTGCAGGACACGTTCGGCGCCGCTGAGGAGGAGGGCGACGGGGGCTTGATCAATGTTCGCGATGCCTCCAAACGTCAGCCCTTCAAGCGGCTGGCGATGCGGCAGCAGTTCGACATCGTCAGCTACCTCGGAACCGTCTTACGCAACGGCGAGGGTGAGGTCACCGGCACGCTGGCGGTCCTGGGTAAGGGCGCACGCGTTTTCACCGCGGAGGAGCAGGACCTGCTGCTCGTGGTCGCCGGATTGCTCGCCCCGCGACTTCGGCCCGTATCGACGTCGCCCAACGGCCAATCCCGCACGCCGATATCGGCGATTCGGCTCGCCTCGGAGGAGGTCAAGGAGCCGCTGGCCATCCTGCGCGGCTACGCCGACATGCTGAGCAATAACGAGGTGCCTCCCGAGCAAATGAGCGTGGTGGCGGAGCGCCTCGCCCAGCAGTCCGAAACCGTGATGCGGATCGCAGACCAGGTCCTGCTCCTATCCCGCCTTCCGCTGGAACTCGCCTTCACGGTGCGCGTCTCGCTGGATGCCGTCGCGCAAGCGGCGGCGCAGCGGATTCGGCAACGGATGGCGGGCGCCGGCATGGAGTTGCGGCTCCAGCTCGATGCCCACGCCGTCGTCTGGGGCGACGCGACCCTGCTCGAAGCGGCGCTGAACGAGATGCTGCACAACGTGTTCAAGCACGCGCGCGGCGCGACCGTGGTCCAGCTTCGCCTGCGGCAGGCGACCCAAGATCGCTGCCAGTTGATCGTCAAGGACGACGGCCCCGGAATGTCGGCCGACCGGCTGGCCGACCTGTTCAGCCCGTTGACCGAGGAGCAGCCCGCACGCGGCGAAGGGCTCGGGCTCTACCTGCTGCGTCGGGTGGCCGAGGCACACGGCGGCCGCGCCTGGGCCAACAGCCTGGAAGGCAAAGGCACAACCTTCTATCTCGAGCTGCCGGCGGCTTCGCCCGACGGCGACATCGTGCGGGCATCGGCCGCCGGCCAGCAGTCGGCGTGAAGGCCCACCTCAAGAAGTCCCCGCCTCGCCGCACCGCCCGCTGCGACGACCCGCCGCCCGACGCCCTGCTGCATGGCATCGAGGAGTTCAACCGCCAGGAATTCTTCGAGCAGCACGAGACGCTGGAAGGCATCTGGATTCGCGAGCCGGACGAGGTGCGCTACCTCTACCAGGGCATCCTGCAGGTTGGGGTCGGCTTCTATCACTGGCGGCGCGGCAACTGGAAGGGAGCCGTGGCGAAACTCGGACACGGGCTCGCCAAGCTGGAACCGTACCGACCGGTTTGCATGACGATCGATGTCGAGCGCCTGGTCGGCGAAACGTCCGCGCTCCGCGCCGAGCTGGAAGCTCGCGGCCCGGATGATCTGCCAGCGTTTCCGCCGCCGCGGTTACCGCGCGTTCATCGCCTCATCGACCCCGCGTAAGGCCGCCGTTACCCGCCCGCGACAACGTTACGAATAGCCGTCTATCCGAATGCGTATTAGATGGCATGAAGCGAAACGTATTGGGCGCGGCGATCGTCGCCGGCGGGCTTGCCCTCTCCACAAGTGTGGCGGGCTTTGCCGGCAACCTGACGCCCGCTTCGGCCAAGACCGTGGTGAGCGACTGCGCCAAGACTGTCACGGTGACGGACCCCGCGAGCCTGTCAGGCGAGGCGCGGACCGAAGCGACGGCCCTGAACGCCGAGACCACGGCCGCACTTGCCGAGATCACGGCGGAGGCGAACAGCAACATCGACGAGGCTGTCGCTGAAAGTACCGACGAAGACGGCGCCAAGGACGCGGCGGCCCTCAACGCGCAGCTGACCGAGGTCGTCGCTGATGCGTGCACAGCGATCGCCAGCCTGAAGGCGGAGTACGCCGCGGCAATTGCTGAGCTGAAGGCTGGGGCCGCTGAGGTCAAGCCGCCGGACGTCGAGAAGCAGGACGTCGAGAAAAAGGACGTCGAGAAGCCTGAAACCGACAAAGGCGACTCGGACAGCAACCGCGCTGACGAGAGTGGTTCCGACCGCCAGGGAAACGACTAACCAACTCCCTCCCCCATTACGAGAAAGGCGCTCGCCACCCGAGCGCCTTTTTCATTTCTTCCCGGTCAACTGCGGGGGCACTGAGCCCCAGCCCGAGGAGGTCGGCGGCGGACCGCCAGCCGCGATCCCCGCTCTCCACCGCCTCTTCCAAAACGCGTAGCGCGCCGGCCGTGTCGAGGTCGTCCTCCAATGCGGCACGTACCGCGAGCGCGCTATCGCCGATGCCCTTGCTCGTCCGGCCGGCGGCCGCACGCAACCGCGCCGTCCAGGCGGCCGCGTCATCGAGTTGGTCTGGCGTGTACTCCCACGGCTCGCGATAGTGATGGCGGAGCAGCAGGACCCGGATGCTGTCGGCGTCATAGCGCGGCAGCAGGTCACGGATGAGGACGAGGTTGCGGAGCGACTTGCTCATCTTCTTGCCCTGGTAACGCAGCATGCCGACGTGCACCCAGATGCGAGCGAACGGCCGCACCCCCGTCGCGGACTCCGACTGCGCGATCTCGCTGTCGTGGTGCGGATAGATCAGATCGGCGCCGCCGCCATGGACATCGACCTGTGGGCCCAGATGCTCCAGCACCATCGCCGAGCACTCGATATGCCAGCCGGGCCGGCCCACGCCCCAGGGACTCTCCCAGTGTGGTTCGCCAGGGGCGCTTACCTGCCAGAGCACGAAATCGAGCGGGTCCTGCTTGCGCGGGTCATTCGGATCTGCACCTCGCTTCGCCGAGAGCGGGACCATCTGCTCGCGGCTCAGCCGGCTCAAGCGACCGTAATCGGCGACACTTCCCACGCGGAAATAGACGTTGCCCTCGCGCTCGTAGGCATGGCCCTGCGCTTCTAGTCGCACGATCAGCGCGATGATCTTTGGAATCGTCTGGCTCGCTCTCGGGAAGACATCGGGCGCGAGCACGTTGAGGGCCGCCATGTCGTCCACATAGAGGGCAGTCTCTTTGTCCGCGAGGTGATCCCAGGTGGTGCCAAGCTCGCGCGCCCGCCGGATGATGTCATCGTCGACGTCGGTCACGTTTTGCACATAGCGGACCGGTTGACCGGCTGCCCTCAACACCCGGACGAGCACGTCGAACACGACATAGGTGAAGGCATGGCCGAGGTGGGTCGTGTCGTAGGGGGTGATGCCGCAGACGTAGAGCCGCACCGGGTCGGAATGGGGCTCGAGCGGCTGGATCGCTTTCGTTTCGGTGTTGCGCAGCCGCATCGTGATGAATGTATACGATGCCTTGCTTCGTTGAAGGCTTGTGGGCCAGCTTCGCGGATTCCGCAAGGACCAGCTTCTGGCGGCGCTCGTGGTCACGCTCGTCGTGGCGGGACTGGCCGTCCTGATCCCAACCGCCGCCCAGCGCCTGGCCCAACCGACGGCGACGCCCGCGCCGACCCCCTCGCCGACGGTGCCGCCCGCTGCGGTGCTGCTGCCGGACGAGCTGGAACGGGATCTCGCCGGCGTCATGACCATCGTCAACGACCACACCTTTGGCACGGCCTTCCTGATCGACACACAGGGCGATTTCCTGACGGACGCCAGCCTGGTCGACAGCAGCCAGAGCTTGCGGCTGATCGACAACACCGGCGGCACGCATCCCGTGCGGGTGATCGGAATCGATGCCACGCTTGGGCTCGCTGAGATCCGCGCCGCCAACGACGGAACACCACTTCCCTTCGGCGATTCGTCGGCGCTGCAACCCGCCGACCCTGCCGTCCTCCTCGCCAGTCCGAAGGTCGCGAACCTGCGGCCCTCGACGCCCGCGGTCGTGATCCAACGCAGCGATGTGCAGCTGACGCTGCGCGCGGACGACCTGCCGGGAAACCTTGGCGGCCCCCTTGTCGGGCCGGGCGGCAAAGTGATCGCCGTCCTGATCGCCACCGGGAAAGCCCTGCCCATCAACCTCGCTGCCGGTGACATCGCGCAGTGGCGCGGTCAGGCCGGGAGGGTGATGCCGCTGGCGCCGATCCCGGGAACCCTGGTGTTGCGCGGCAGCGACACGACCACCACGCCCACCGGTGGGCTCACGATCCAGTCGGTCAGCCCGGCCCGCGCGCCGGCGGCGCAGGATACCGTGATCACCATCCAGGGCAGCGGCTTCAGCACCGGCGCGCTGCTGCGCGTCCATTTCGTCCCGCTGGCCAGCCCCAACGGCGCCTTCGACGGCCTGGCTGCGACGCTGGTCAACCCCTCCACGCTCACCATCAAGGTGCCGGCCGGACGCGTCGTCCAGGATTACGTCATCCAGCTGACCAACGGCGACGGCATGGTGACCAGCTCGCGCACAGCCTTTACCATTACCCCATGAAATACGGGACGAAGATGATCGCCGAGTCGTCGCTCGTGGCGGTCCCCAACGACACGCCGGAGCGGGACTACGAGATCGACTTCACGATTCCGGAGTTCACTTGCCTGGCGCCCGATTCCGGCTTCCCCGATTTCGCCACCATCCGCATCCGATACATTCCCGACCGCAAGCTGGTGGAGCTCAAGTCACTGAAGCTCTACATCAACAAGTTTCGCGACCGGGAGATCTTCCACGAAGCCGCCGTGAATCGCATCCTGGATGATCTTGTGACCCTGCTCGATCCCCGGTTCATGGAGGTCGTCGGTGACTTCAACGTCCGCGGCAACATCAAGACGGTGGTGACGGCCCGTCACACGCAGAAGGGATACTCGCCGAACGGCGCAAGCCGCGGCGATGGATAAGTACCTCCAGGCAAGCCTCCAGCCGCGGTTTGACGCCCCGGAATTTGCGCTGCTCGCCACTACAATAGGGGGGTTTTGCACCCCCTCTCCCAGTGCGGGTCCCAGGAGCGGTCATGAAAGTCGAACAGCGAGCCGCTGAGAGCCGCTCCAAAGCCACGCTGTCCGATAAGGAGACCCTGCTCAAGCTCTACCGCCCAAGATTGGCGGCTTCTGCCACCTCAACATTGGCGAGGAGGCCACCATCGTCGGCAGCATCTCGGCGTTACGACCCAAGGACTACGTCTACAGCACCTACCGCGAGCACGGCCACGCCATCGCCAAGGGGCTCGACCCGAAGGCGGTCATGGCCGAGCTCTTCGGCAAGGAGACCGGCACCTCGCACGGCCGCGGCGGGTCGATGCACCTCTTCAGCCAGGAACACCGCTTCTACGGCGGCTACGCCATCGTCGGCCAGGCGCTTCCGATCGCGTGCGGCAGCGGCTACGCCATCAACTACCAGGGCACCGACGAGGTCGTGATGAGCATCTTCGGCGACGGCGCGACCAACATCGGCGCCTTTCACGAATCGCTGAACGTAGCGAAGCTCTGGCACTTGCCAATGGTCTTCGTATGTGTCAACAACCTCTACGGCATGGGCACCGCCGTCAACCGGGCCTCGGCCGTCACCGAGATCTGGAAGAAGGCGTGCGCCTACGACATGACCGGCGAACGGGTCGACGGCATGGACGTGCTCGCCGTGCGCCGCATCACCGACCAGTTGGTCGCGCAGGCCCGCGAGAAGCACGAGCCGAGCCTGCTCGAGTGCGTCACCTATCGCTACCGCGGCCACTCGATGTCGGACCCCGACACCTACCGCGGCAAGGACGAGATCAAGGAATGGCAGACCCGCGACGCCATCCTCAGCCTCGGCGAGCACCTGAAGAAGCAGAAGATGCTCACGGACCAGGAGATCCAGCGCATCGATGAGGAAGTCACCGCCCAGGTCGAAGACGCCGTAAAGTTCGCGGAGGAGAGTCCGGACCCGGACCCCAAAGATCTTTATCGCGACGTCTACGCCGGCGAGGCGGCAGGCTGATGGCCGTCCTTGCCATGCGCGATGCGCTCAACCAGGCGCTCCGCGAGGAGATGAAACGCGACGAATCGGTCTTCCTGCTGGGCGAGGACATCGGCCTCTACGACGGTTCCTTCAAGGTGACGCGCGGCTTGATGAAGGAGTTCGGTGAGAAGCGCGTGCTCGACACGCCCATCGCAGAGGAGATCATCATCGGCACCGCCATCGGCGCCGCCATGTCGGGGCTGCGGCCGGTCGCCGAGATGATGACGGTCAACTTCATCATGGTCGCGATGGACCAGGTGGTGAACGCCGCGGCGCACATCCGCTACATGTTCGGGGGCGGGACCAAAGTCCCGCTGGTGATCCGCACTCCCGGTGGCGGCGGCCACCAGCTGGGGGCGCAGCATTCGCACAGCCACGAGAACTGGTTCGCCCATGTGCCTGGCCTCAAGGTCGTCGCGCCCGGAACGCCGGCCGATGCCAAGGGCATGTTGAAGTCCGCCATCCGCGACGACAACCCGGTGATGTTCATCGAAAACGAAGGCACCTATGCCGTCAAGGGCGAGGTCCCCGACGGTGAGCACCTGGTGCCACTGGACAAGAACGAGGTGAAGCGGCCGGGCGAGCACATCACGATCTGCGCGCATTCGCGCATGCTGATCGTGGCCATGGACGCCGCCACTGAGCTCGAAAAAGAAGGGATCAGCGCCGAGGTGGTCGACATGCGGGCGCTACGTCCGCTCGACATGGCGCCGGTGATCGAGTCGGTCAAGAAGACGAGCCGGCTGATCACCGTCGAAGAAGGCTGGCGCTCGTATGGCGTCGGATCAGAGATTGCCTCCCGCGTCTACGAAGAGGCCTTCGATTATCTCGATGCGCCGGTCGCACGGATCGCCGCCGCCGAGGTGCCGGCGCCCTACAACAAACGGCTGGAGAAGATCGCCTTCCCGGGCAAGGCGGACGTGATCGTGACGGCCAGGGCACTACTCGGAAAGAACTGATGGCCAGCGTCCAGATGCCACGGCTGTCGGACTCGATGGAGACCGGCAAGATCCTGCGCTGGCTGAAGAAAGAGGGCGACCAGGTCCAAAAAGGCGAACCGTTGGTCGAGATCGAGAGCGACAAGGCCAACATCGAGGTCGAGGCCTACGCCAGCGGCAAGCTGAGCAAGATCGTCGTCCCCGAAGGTGAAAGCGCTCCCATCGGGGCCGTGATCGCCGAGATCGGCGACGCCAGTGCGGCTCCGGCCGCGGAGAAGGCGCCGGCGCCGCAGGGCCAGGCCGAGGCTGCCGAGCCGAAACAGGGAGCCCGGCCGGCCAGCGCGGAGACACCGAAAGCGCAAGCCACCAAGCCCGAGGCGCACGTCGCTCAGGCCGATAAGGCGGTGGCTGCCACGGCTCAATCTGCGGCCGACGCTGGCGGCGAACAGTACCCGCACGGCGGACCGGATGACCGAACCGAAGTGGGTGCGGCCGCT
>VBFF01000126.1:1289-7138 GCA_005889285.1 Chloroflexota bacterium | reverse complement strand
CCAGCCCCTCGACTCCGACCGAGCCGATGTAGCAGAAGGGTCAGACGTAGTCGGAGTAGATCCGCAGCGGGGTGGGCATGGACCGAGGATAGCCGGTACAATCCGAGTTAGCACTCGCGGATCGAGACTGCCAAAACATGCTGGAGCCCACGCCGCTCGACGAGCGCAAGCAGCAGATCCTGAAGGCCGTCGTCTCCGACTACACCGTGACGGGGATGCCGGTCGGTTCCCAGGTGCTCGCCGCCAAGTACTTCATCGCGCTCTCCTCCGCCACCATCCGCAACGAGCTGGCCGACCTGGTCGGCACCGGGTACCTGCAGCAGCCGCACACCTCGGCCGGCCGCATCCCGACCGACCGCGGCTACCGGTATTTCGTCGACTTCCTCATGGAAGCGGAAGCCGCCTCGCCCACCATCCGGCGGACCGTCAAACAGGAGTTTGAGAGCGCGCCGCGCAGCGTCGACGGCATCCTGGAGAAGGCGGCGATGGTGCTGTCCCTCGTCACCGAGAACGTCTCGCTGGTCACCGCTCCCGAGGTCAGCGAGTCCCGAATCAAGCACATTGACCTCGTCTCGCTCGAGCCGCAGTCGGTGCTGATCATCCTCGTGCTAGAAGGCAACCTGATCAAGCAGCAGGTCGTCCATCTCGAGCGGGCCACCATCCAGGAGGATCTGAGCCGGATGGCCGCCATGCTGAACCAGAAGGTCAAGGGCCAGACCGCCGACGAACTTTCGGGGCGGTTAGATCAGCTTGGTCCAGACCGGGCTGAGCAGCGCCGGATCATCGAGCGGCTGATCGATTCGATCACCACCCATCAAGCGCAGCGACAAACGGTGGTCCTGCATGACGGCGTGCGCAACCTGCTCCGCCACCCAGAGTTCGTTGAGGTTGGCCGCCTGGAAGAGCTCATGGAATTGCTCGAGCAGGGCGCCCAGCTGGCGAGCATCCTGCAGCAGGTGGAGTTCGACAAGGATGTCGAGATCGTCATCGGGCGCGAGAACACCAGCAGCGGGCTGCGCGAATGCAGCCTGGTGCTGACTACCTACAAGATGGCCGATCGGGTGCGGGGCACGATCGGGGTGATCGGCCCGACTCGCATGCACTATGGCCAGGTGGTGGCCCGCGTACGGCTCGTGAGCCACGCCACCTCCGACGTGCTCGCCCACCTCGGCAACTGATTCGCCGGCTTGGCCTATGGGTAAAAAGCAAGACATGCCACCCCAGCACCGATCCCCCGACCAGCCGGAGCCAGGCGGGCAAAAGGGCCGCCCTGGTGTCGTCGACTCCCGGGCCAGCTCAGCCGTCGATGCCGAGAAGGAGGGCGCGGGCCAGGATCAGCCCAGCGTCGATCCGGAGCTTCAGGCGGCGCGCGATGAGGCACAGGCGAACTTCGCCCGCTATCAACGGCTCGCCGCTGACTTCGAGAATTACAAGCGGCGCACCCGTCAGGAGCTCGCCGACCGCACGCAGTATGCCAACGAGGAGCTGCTGCGCAAGTTGCTTCCCATCCTCGACAATCTGCGCCGCGCTCTGGACCATGCTCCCGAGGGCATCGACCGAAACTGGTTCGATGGTCTGCGGATGGTGGTACGCCAGTTCGAGGACACGCTGCAGGCGCAGGGCGTTTCGCCGATTCCGGCCGTTGGTGAAAAATTCGATCCTTCGCAGCACGAGGCGATTGCAAGGGAGGAGACCGACGAGCACGAAGAGGGCACCATCGTCGAGGAAATGCAACCCGGTTACCGGCTTCACGAGCGCGTGCTCCGTCCGACGCTGGTGAAGGTTGCTCACCCTCGCGCGTTAAAGTCCTAGCACCAACGTATGGCGATCAAGCGGGATTACTACGAGGTCCTCGGCGTTTCTCGGACGGCCACCGCCGAAGAGTTGAAGCGCGCCTACCGCAAACTCGCGCTCCAGTTTCACCCGGATCGCAATCCGAATGATCCGCAAGCCGAGGCCCGCTTCAAGGAAGTCAATGAGGCCTACGAGGTCCTGAGCGACCAATCTAAGCGGCAGCGCTATGACAGCTTTGGCCACGCCGGCACGCAGGGCATGCCCGGTTTTGACTTCGGTGGCGCGGGGTTCGGCGGCATCAACGACATCTTCGACATGTTCTTCGGCCAGGCAGCCGGACGCGGGCGGACCGGACCGCGGCGGGGCGCCGACCTTCGACTCGACCTGCGGCTGACATTCGAAGAAGCGATCTTCGGCGTCGAGCGCGAGCTCACCATCCCACGGGCCGAGCCCTGCTCGGCCTGCCAGGGAACGGGCGCGGAAACGGGGACATCGCCGCAGACCTGCCCGCAGTGCCGCGGCGCCGGCCAGGTGCGGCGGGCGACGCAGTCGATTTTCGGACAGATCGTCAACGTCGCCACCTGCCCGCGTTGCAACGGCGAGGGGAAGGTCATCGAGAAACCCTGCCGGACTTGCGCCGGCAGCGGCCACCGTCCCGGCGAAAAGAAAGTTCGGGTCAGCATCCCTGGCGGCGTCGACAGTGGCTCGCAGATTCGCCTCAGCGGTGAAGGCGAGGTCGGTCCGCGTGGGGGTGCCGCCGGTGACCTGTACATCGTCATCCAGGTCAAGCCCCACGCGGTGTTGAAGCGGAACGGCACCGACGTCGTCTATGAGCTGCCCCTGAGCGTGGCACAAGCCGCCCTGGGTGACACGGTGGAAATCCCAACGGTGGACGGTCCCCAGCAGATCGACATACCGCCCGGCACCCAGTATGGAAAGACGATCCGCATCCACGGTCGTGGCGTCCCGCACGTGCGGACCGGGCGTCGGGGCGACCAGCTGGTCTTTGTCCGCGTCGTGATTCCCACCAATCTGACCGAGGAGCAGAGGCAGGCGTTGCGCCAGCTGGGCGGCGTCAGCGGCAAACCGCAGCAGATCGAGAAGGGCTTTTTCGACAAGTTCAAGCACGTCATCGGGCTCGAGTAGCGACCGCTCGAGGTTCCGTAGACTAGGCGCGGTGTCGACGGCGTTTCGCATCGTCCTGTTGATCGTCGCGGTCGCCGTCGTGATGGGCCTGCTGATCGGCCCAGCCTGGCGCGGCAGCTTCTACCGGGGCTGGCTGCGCCCGCGCCTGGTCGCACTCGGGGTGCTGATCGCGCTGGTGGCCGCCGGCGAGTACCTCTATCGCATCATCACCGCGATCAAGAGTCGCTGATGGCGCGCTCCTTTCACGTCACCTTCGTGCGGAGCGGGAAGACGGTTGATGTGGCCGAGGACGAAGGCATTCTTGGCGCCGGGCTGCAGGCCGGCCTCCCGCTGGCCTTCGATTGCCGAAAAGGCCGCTGCAAGACGTGCATGGTCAAGGTCGACGGCATCATCGACCAGACCGACGCGTGGTTGATCAGTAACGAGGAGCTGGCGGAGGGCTACGCACTGATCTGTGTCGGTAAACCGCGCAGCGACCTTCGAGTCCACGCCTGATGCGCTTCACCATCATCGACCTCCTCATCCTGGTGGCACTCGTGTTCGCCGTCAGCAGCGGCTACCGGCGTGGCTTCTGGCTCTCGCTGGCTCAATACGCCGGCCTCGTGCTCGGTGTCATCATCGGTGCCACCCTGGCGCCGGTCCTGATGGACGCCCTCAAGCTTTCTGATGGGACGTTGCGCTCGCTGATGGCGGTGCTGGTGCTGGTCGTCCTCGGTGCCGCCGGCAGCAGCGTGGGCTACTGGGTTGGCGAGCCGATCCGCCTCCGGCTGCTGGCGCGCCCGCAGAGCGGCCGGATCGACAGTATCACCGGCGCCGTTTTCTCGGCTCTCGCGCTGCTCTCGGTTTCCTGGTTCCTTGGGCTGAGCCTTGCCCGGGTTCCGACACCCCAGGTGGCAAGCGCGATCCAGCGGTCAGCCATCCTACGGACCCTGGATTCGGTGTTTCCCAAGCCGCCGGCCTTCCTGGCGCGGGTCGAGGCGATCATCGCGGGAGTCAACTTCCCGGCGGCGTTCGCCGGCCTGGAGCCGATTGCTCCATCTCCTCAGCCCCTGCCGGCCTCGGTCAACACACCCGGTATCCAGGCCGCCGCTTCGGGAACGCTGAAGATTCGTGGCCTGGGCTGCGGTGGCATCGTCTTCGGCAGCGGTTTCCCGGTCGGCCCCGGCATGGTGTTGACGAATGCTCACGTGGTGGCGGGCACGCAGGGGACGACGGTGCTGAGTGCCAGCGGGCGTGGCCTGAGTGCGCGGGTCGTCCTCTTCGACCCCGAACGTGACGTGGCCATCCTGTACGTGCCGAGGCTCGCGCTGATTCCCCTCAGCCAGGCGGCCGCGCACCCTGGCACCCAGGGGGCGGCGATCGGCTACCCGGGTGGTGGCGGTGAGCAGGTTAAGCCGGCCGTGGTCAACGGCCAGGTGAGAGCGGAGGGCCGTGACATCTATGGACAAAACCTGGTGGTCCGGAACATATGGATCACGCAAGCCGAGGTCCAGCCGGGGAACTCGGGCGGACCATTGGTGGACCTCGACGGCAACGTCGTGGGCGTCATCTTCGCCGCCTCCACCAGCCAGCCGGGTCAGGCGTACGCGCTGACCGACGCCGAGGTGCAACCGGATATCGATCAGGCCCAGGGACGGACCGAGGCGGTCTCGATCGGGCCCTGCGCCATGTAGCCCCCACCCTCAGCTACGGACTCGACTGCGGCGTCGGCGTCGGCTGGGGGCTTTGCACGTCTTGCTGGCCCTGGATCGTCATCTCGCCGGAGATCAGGAACGGTCCCCGGCTGTTCTCACGGATGAAGCCCATGGTCACCATCATCATCATCGTCAAGATAGTCATCAACATCAGGATTCGCTGCTCACCACGCCGCGCCCTGCCCCAGACCACACCCGGCAGGCCGCGCAGGTACCAGACCACCGCCGCGATCGCGATCAGCGTGTAGAACATCAGTGCCAGCACCTTCCAGGGGATCATCGACCCCAGCGGATTGATCAGGCCGCCCTCCCAGAAGGGCCGGTTGAGGCCCGCGGCGGCTACCGACTCATAGGAGAAGCCGAGCGCGTAGGGCTGGGCGGCCAACAAGGTGGTCAGCAGCATTCCGACCGACAGCAATTTGAGAATCCCCGAGCCACGTGCCTCGTCCGTGCGCAGACGGCGGGCGAAATACAGCGTGGCGGTGAGGAACATGATCCCGAGCAAGGTGATCTGCCAGAGGAACACCGGGCTCAGCGTCCCGAACATCATCTTGTACCAGCTGCCATAGCTGTGCAGCTGGACCTCCTTGGCATAGGAGTAGCCGACCACCGGCTGGAGCAACGTCATGGAGACGCCCCAGAGCAGCCCAAAACTGCCGGCCCAGTCGTAGAAGCGTCTGTCCTCGGCGGTCTTCGCCCGCAAATAGCGGATGGCGCAGAAGCCCCCGAAGGCAAAGCCGATGTAGGCGAGGTTGCCGATAGTCCGATGCACGGTCAGCGGGTACGAGGTCGGGTTCAGCGCGAGGCGGACGGGATTCTGCGGGTTGGTGGGGCTCAGCATGTAGCTGGCGATCACGTCGATCATGTAGACCTGCAGGAAGGAGGCGACGGCCAGTAAGCCGCCGATCGCCATGTGCACGCCCTTGAAGGCGCGCATCGGCTCCCAGGTGTAGTACCAGAGGTAGGCGAGGCTGACTTGCAGGACGAAAGTCCAGGCCTCGATGAACAGCGGCCACCACCCGATCGTCACGATCGTGGTCCAGAAATGACCCCAGAAGCCGACAAGCAGCACCGTGATCAGCAGGATCGCGATCGTGGAGCTGACGCTGAAGTAGTAGGTGATGAAGCGGCCCAGCCCGTGGGCGAGGCGGTCGTAGTTGCGTCGCTGCCGGACGTAGCCGAGGAACTCGATCGCCGGGCCCAGCTCGGCGGCGC
>VBFF01000126.1:599-1193 GCA_005889285.1 Chloroflexota bacterium | reverse complement strand
AGGACGGCGAGCAGCGCGCTCACAGGTTGAAAAGCCGGCCGGAGCCGAGCAGGGTCAGGATGACGACAAACAGCACGGCGAAGCCGCCGGGCACCATCACTGCGGGACGTTCGAAGGGGTTCCGCTCCGGGCCGCGATCGATGAAAGGCAGCGCGAGCAGCAGCAGCACGCCGCCGGTCGGGAGGACGAGCACCAGTGGGATCAGCTGCTGTGGCACCAGCACCAGGAGCTCGTCGAGCGGCAGGAAGAACCATTCCGGCACCGGCGTGTAGGTGGTCGTCGCCGGATCGGCGATGGCCTCGAGCGGAGCGCCGATCGCGACCGCGAGGATGAAGACGACGACGACCAGCGCCGCCGAGACGATCCCATCCTTGAAGGTCTGATGCGGATAAAAGTCCTCGGTTTGCAGGGGCGCGGCCCAGAGCTCCTCGGAGGGCGCGGCCGGATAGGGTGGCTCGATCGGTCGCTGGGCGGGCGCAGGCGGAACGTCGACACCCTCCCGGCTTTTGTATGCCCCGCGGTAGTTGATGTACGAGCCGAACTCTCCGTGTTTGCGAAGCAGGGCCAGGTGGGCGCCGATCAGGGGAAAGAGGA
>VBFF01000126.1:0-335 GCA_005889285.1 Chloroflexota bacterium | reverse complement strand
GTGCGCACCATGTGCAGGCCGATCACGAACAGCAGGATGTACGCCGACCAGAGGTGAATCCCCCGGACGATGGAGCCGAAGGCGTCGTGTTCCTTGAGGTAGTTGAGGCTCTGCCAGGCCTCGGTCACCGAGGGGACGAACAGCAGCGTGAGGAAGATGCCGGTGATCAGTTGAAGGAGGATCAATACCAGCGTGGCACTCCCCAGCGTGTAGAACCAGGCGCCGCGGACCGGCACCGCTTCGTAGAGTCCCTTGCGCAGCAGGCTGCGAATCGCGGTGCGTTCGTCGAACCAGTCGTAGGCGGCGCTCAGCCGGCGGCCCATTAGATTTCCTCG
>VBFF01000151.1:8314-14357 GCA_005889285.1 Chloroflexota bacterium | reverse complement strand
GAAGATCCTGCAGGACGCCGCGGCGAAGATCCGCCAGGCGGACAGCCCCCGCAAGGCCCTCGAATCGATCACCCCGGCCGAACAGCAACTCCAGAAACTGACGGATCCGGGCACGCCGGCCCTGAGCAGCAGCGCGCAGAACCTTGCCAACGCCCTCAGTGCAACGGCGGCCGGGAAGAGCGCCGCCCAGGCCATCAGCAGCAGCCCGGCGCAGGGAGCGCAATCCGTGCGCGACCTCGCCTCGCAGCTGCAAAGCTTGTCGCCCAAGGATCGCGACGAGCTGGCAAAGGCACTGGCGAAGGCCGCACAGCAGGCGCAGAACAGCCAGATGCGCGACTCACTCAATAAGGCGTCGTCTTCGCTGAAGAGTGGCGATACGAGCGCAGCGGCTCAGTCCCTCAATGACGTCGCCAGCCAGCTGGACTCGCTTCAGCAGCAGGAGAACACCGACCAGGCGGTCGCCTCAGCGATCAATGGGCTCGAGGCGGCCCGGCAGGAGCTCGCCGCGCAGGCGGATCGCGACGCGACGGGCCAGGGCGCGCAGGCCAACGCGGGCACCAGCGCATCGCCCGGCGCGAGTCCTGGTGCCGGCGCCAGTGGCAACGGCAATGGGAATGGCAACGGAACCGGGACTGGCACCGGCACTGGCACCGGCACCGGTACCGGTACTGGCAACGGTGGGACCGGAGGTAACGGCGGGACCAGAGGTAACGGCGGGAACGGTTCGGGAACCGGCAGTGGATCGGGGGCCCAGAGCACCGAACGGGTCTACGTGCCCGGCCAGCCCGTACCGGGTCAGTCGCAGAACGATCCCACGCCGCTCGGACCGGGGCAGGACGTGCCGACGAGTCCGTACAGCCAGGTGATCCAGGCGTACCAGCAGGCGGCGCTCGATGCCACCGACCAGAGCCTCATCCCCGGCAGTGAACGCGACCTCGTGCGCCAGTATTTCTCGCAACTCGGTGAGCAGAGTGCGGCCGGCCCGAAATAAGTTGATACGCCAGGGAGGATCATGATCGCCGAAGAACCGCGCGTCGACGCCGCCAAGGTCACCGAGCTGGCCCGATCTATCGAAACCGAGCTTGCCCGCCTGATCGTCGGACAGCAGGCCCTCGTCCGCGACACGGTCATTTCGCTGATTGCCGGCGGGCACGTACTGCTCGAAGGCGTGCCCGGGCTGGGCAAGACCGTGCTGGTTCGATCGCTCGGCCAGGCGCTCTCGATGAGCTTTTCGCGGATCCAGTTCACACCGGACCTGATGCCCGCCGACATCGTCGGCACGAATGTCATCGGCGACGAGGCCGGACGGCGGGAGTTTCACTATCAGGCGGGACCCATCTTCGCGAATCTCGTCCTGGCCGACGAGATCAACCGGGCGACGCCCAAAACGCAAAGCGCCTTGCTCGAGGCGATGCAGGAGCACACGGTCACCGTCGGCACGCAAACCCGGCCGCTGCCGTCGCCCTTCTTCGTCCTCGCGACCCAGAACCCCATCGAGCTCGAAGGCACCTACCCGCTCCCCGAGGCACAGCTGGATAGATTCTTTTTTAAGATCCTGGTGCCGTTCCCAAGCGAGAAAGACTTGCTGGAGATCGCGAGGCGCACCACGGGGGAGTCGGCGCCTCAGCTGCGGGCCGTCGCCGACGCGGAAGCGATCCTTGCGGCGCAGCAGGTCGCCCGCGAGGTGCCCATCGCCGAGCACGTGTTGCTCTATGCGGCTCGTCTGATCGGCGCGACGCATCCGGATCGGACTGAACTGGATGGCGTGCGGCGCTACGTCCGCTGGGGCGCCAGCCCGCGCGGCCTGCAGACCCTGGTGCTCGCGGCCAAGGTGCGGGCGCTCCTCGAGGGACGTTACAACGTCGCCTTCGACGACCTGAGCGCGGTCGCCCCGCCGGCGTTGCGGCACCGGATCTTCCTGCAGTTCGAGGCTGAGGCCGACGGGATCAGCGCCGACCGGCTGATCACCGACATCCTGGAGCACACCGTCAAGGAATCCGCCCGAGCCTAGTCATGACGCCGGCCGCACTGCTGGAGCCCGCCCTGCTCCGCCGGCTCGAAAGCCTGGCGCTGCAGGTTCGGCGCGCGGTCAGCGGCCAAATGGGTGGCGAGCGGCGTTCACGCCGCCGCGGGCAGTCTGTCGAGTTCGCGGACTTTCGGAATTACACGCCGGGAGACGACTTTCGTCTGATCGACTGGAACGCCTACGCGCGGCTCGACCGCTTCATGCTGCGGCTGTTCGTCGCCGAAGAAGAACTGCCCCTCAGCCTGTTCGTCGACCTCAGTGGCTCGATGGACTGGGGAAAGCCGAACAAAGCCGAGACGGCGAGGCGCCTCGCGGGCGCGATCGCCTACGTCGCGCTCGCCGCGCTCGACCGGGTACGGCTAACGGTCTTCGCGGACGGACCGACGTCGGGAGGCGCCCCCTATCGCGGGCGGCGCGCGGCGGCCGCGCTCTTCGCGCGGCTGCAATCGCTGCCGGCCGGCGGGGTGACGAACTACGAAAAGCTCGTCTGGCCGATCGGGCGCCAGCGGCCCGGGATGACCGTGTTGATCACCGACGGCCTCGGTCAGCCGTCGATCGATACGGCGCTGGCAGCACTACAGCGGGCTCAGCAGGAGGGCGCTGTGCTGCAGCTGCTGGCCCCGCAGGAGCTGGCACTGGACTGGTCGGGCGATGCGCGGCTCAAGGACGCCGAGACCGGAATCGAGCGGGAGTTCACGGCCACTCCCCTGACCCAGGGCAGTTACACGCGCGCGCTCCAGCAACGGACAGACGACATCGAGCGCGTCGCGCATCGTCGCGGCCTTCGCTTCGCGCGCCTGTCGACCGCCGAGCCCGTTGATCAGATGGTCCAGATCACGCTCCGGCGGCTCGGTCTACTGGGTTGAGCTTCCTCGCCCCGGCGGCCGCCGTCCTGGCTGTGACGCTACCGGCCATCGTCGCCCTCTATTTCCTGAAAATTCGCAGGCCGACGCGCATCGTCCCCGCACTGCACCTGTGGCCGAATCAGATCCGCGACCGGCAGGCGAACGTCCCCTGGCAACGGCTTCGTCCCAGCTGGCTGTTGTTTCTCCAGTTGCTCGCGGCCGCCGTTCTCGTCGCCGCGGCCGTGCAGCCGGCTCTGCCTGCCGGCGCGGCCCTCGCACGCCACAGCATCGTGCTCATCGACGCGTCGGCATCGATGCAGGCAGTGGACGTCGCGCCATCGCGGCTCGAGGTGGCGAAACGGCAGGTCAACGCGCTCATCGACCAGCTGGGTCCGACAGATCGTATGACCGTCATTACCGTTGGGTCCGCAGCCCGGATCGTCGCCTCCGTCACCGGCGACCGCGACACGCTGCATCGGGCGGTCAACGCGGTCACCGCGAGCAACGGGGCCGCGGATCTCTCGGCGGCGTTGGCCATGGCCGCCGGGCTGGTCCGAGCCGGCGACGAGGCGCGCGCCTACCTGTTTACCGACGGCATCGTGCAACCGCTGCGCGCGTCATTCGCCGCGGGTCTGCCGTTTCCCGTCGAGTATCACCGCGTGGGCACCTCGGGGGAAAACGTCGCGCTGACGTCATTAACCGTTCGGACCAGCGCGCAATCGCGCGCCGCCTACCTGCACGTGCAAAACTTCGGCCAGCAGCCTCGCGCAGTCAGCGTCGAGTGGCGGGCTGACAGTCACCTGCTCGACGTCCGGCCCCTGACGCTCCCCGCCGGCCAGGCCCAGGATTTGATTTTCCCTGTTCCTGGCGACGCGACGTCGGTCACCGCGCACATCGCTGCCAGCGACATCTTCGCGCTCGACGACACGGCAACGGCCGTTGCCCGGACCCCGCGGGCCTTCCGCGTCCTGCTGGTAACGCCCGGGAACGTCTTTCTGGAGCAAGCGCTGCGGCTGCGCACCGATCTGCAGATCGACGTCGTCGCGCCAGCGGCGTATCGAGCGAGTGCCGCCTACGCCCTGACGGTATTTGATCAATTCTCGCCGGCCGTCTTGCCCGATGGCCCATTCGTCATGGTCGATCCGCCGGCGGGCTCCGCGCTGGCCGGCGGCCAACCCGTCGGCATCGGGCGTGTCCGTGCCGTCGATGCCGGCGATCCGTTGCTCGCCAACGTCGATCTCCAGGATGTCCACATCGCCCGCAGCCAGGATCTCCGGGCTTCGACATTTGGCCGGCCGCTCATCAGCAGCTTGCAGACGCCCCTCGTGCTCCTCCGCGATGAGCCGTTCCGCCAGGTGCTCGTCGGGTTCGATCTGCACGCGTCCGACCTGCCGCTGCGGATTGCCTTCCCCATCCTCGTCCAGAACCTGAGCGAGTGGCTGCTGCCGCCCAGCGTTCCCAGTCACAGCTTTCATCCGGACGAACCCGTCACGATCGTGCCCGAGTCCGGAGCGGCGTCGGTGTCCGTCGTCCGGCCGGATGGCAGCCGGCGCCCGCTTGCCGCAGGCTCGATCGCGACCTTCGGCGATACGGATCCCACCGGCCTCTACACCGTGGAGCAGACCATCGCGGGAAAGTTGCTGCGCTCCTGGTTCAGCGTGAACTTGTTCTCCGAACCCATCTCGCAGCTGAAACCACCGGATCGGCTCACGCTGCCGCCAACCAGAACGACGATCACGCAGGCGACCCATCAGGGCCAGCTCGAGATCTGGCCGTGGATCGCGCTCGCGGCGCTCGCCGTCGTGACGGCCGAGTGGCTGGCCTTCCACCGTGGGCTTTGAACTAACCCGTCCCCTCCTCCTGGGGGCGGGCGTCCTGGCGCTGGTCGTCATCATCGCCGTCTGGCGGTTCTTTCCGCCGCCATTGCCACCGCGGCGCGCGCGGACCTCGTTGGGGCTACGCACCCTGATCGTGCTGCTCCTGACCGCGGCGCTCGCCGGGTTCCAGGTCCAGACGACGCCGTCGTCCCAATCGCTGCTGGTCGTGGCCGATCTTTCGGCCAGCGTGCAGAGCGCGCTGGACAGCGAAGCCGCCGCCGTCCGACGCATCTTGCAGCAGCGGCAGGGCGACAACCGCGCGGGCGTGCTCAGCTTCGGGCGCGACCCGCAGGTCGAAGTCAACATCGGCAGAGATCCCCAAGCGAGTTCCAGAGCCAGCCGAATCCGCACTACACCGATATCGCTGCCGCCCTGCAGTTGGGCGGTTCGATCCTCCCGGAGGACGGCCGCAAGCACATCGTGCTGATCTCCGACGGGCGCGCGAACCTCGGCGACGCCGTCGGTGAGGCACGTCTGCTGCGCGCCGAGGGGATTCGGGTCGACACCGTCGCGTTGCCGGTGCCACAGGGGGCCGAGGCCTATGTCGACCGCCTCGACGCCCCGCGCACGCTGACCCAGGGTCAGCAGGCCAGCGTGCAGGCGCTGATCGTCAGTAACACGCCTACCCAGGCGACCGTCCGCTGGTATCTCGATCGGACGCTCGTGAATACCACGCAGCTCGAGCTGCCGGTGGGTGAGACCACGGTCAAGCAAACGATCAAGCCAACCGACCCCGGATTTCACGCGGTTCGCATTGTGATCGACGCCGAGAACAATTTGGGTGAAGCCCTAATCCAGGTCGTCGGCCCGCCACGGGTGCTGCTGGTCGAAAACACCCTCGGCGAGGCGGCCAGCCTCGAGTCGGCCCTGCACTCGACGGGCATCGGTACCTCGGCCGTCACACCCGACCAGCTGCCACGATCGGCGGCGGACCTAGCCGCCTATCAGGCGGTCGTCCTCGTCAACATCCCGGCCGCGAGCCTCGGCGCCGACGGCATGAACCTACTGCAAGCATCCGTGCGGGACCTTGGGACCGGCCTGGTCGTCATCGGCGGCACTGAAAGCTACGGTCCGGGCGGCTATGCGAGCACGCCGCTGGAAACGACACTCCCCGTCCAGATCCAGATCCCGCAGGACATGCAGAAGCCGCCGGTCGCGGTCGTCCTCGTCCTCGAGTCAACCGAAAGCGGCCAGGGCGACCAGATCCTGCGCGGCGCGGCCGAGGCGCTGGTCGACCAGCTGACCTCACGCGACATGGTGGGGGTCACCAACGGCGGCTCGGGTATCGTCGTGCC
>VBFF01000151.1:0-8305 GCA_005889285.1 Chloroflexota bacterium | reverse complement strand
AAAGCCGCCATCAAACACAAGATCGATGCCCTTTTCCTGGGTGATCCGGGAAGTTACGCGCCTGATCTGAACGCGGCCGACCAGGCCCTCAGCAAGACGAAAGCCGCCATCAAGCACGTGATTCTGTTTGGCGACGGCGACACCATGGACCGCAACTACCAGCCAGCGATCACCGCGATGCACGGCCGCGGGATCACCCTGTCGACGGTCGCGATCGCGGCCACGGCACAAGACGTGTCAATGATGCAGACGATGGCGGGCTGGGGACACGGCCGCGCCTACCAGAGCAACAGCCTGCAGGACGTCCCCCAGATCTTTCTGAAAGAAACGCGCGAGGCCCTCAAACCCTGGATCGTCGAGGGCCGCATCGCGCCGCAGCTGGCCTCGCTCGCGGACGTGATCCCGGGCGTGCCGCTGGACAGTTTCCCCGCACTCGCGGGTTATGTGGCGACGACGCCGAGGGCCGCCGCGGACATCGTGCTGAAAAGCCCACAGGGCGATCCGCTGCTCGCGACCTGGCAATACGGGCTGGGGCGGGTGCTGGCGTGGACCAGCGACGCGCAAGGGCGATGGACGGCGGACTTGCTGCATTGGCCGTCGGCGAATCGATTCTTCGGCGACATCGTCCACGCGAGCCTGCCGCAGCCGGGCGACCCCGCGCTCCAGATCGAGACGCGAGTCCAGGGCGACCACACGCACCTGCTGGTGACCGCGCCGTCGACATCGGGCGCGACCGTCACGGTCAACGCCGTCACCCCCGACCTGGCCGGCGCCAGCCTCACGCTCTCGCCGACGGGCCCCGGTCGGTTCGAGGGCGACCTCCCCACCGACCAGGTCGGGAGCTACCTGCTACACGTCAGTGAGTCCGCGGGTGGGATCGTTCGGCACACGACGACGAGCGGACTGGTCGTTCCCTACTCACCGGAGTATCGGGAGCTTGGTACCAACGCCGCTACGCTCAAGGCGATCGCGCAGGCTGGCGGCGGGGTGATGTTGTCAGACCTCTTGCAGGCCTTCCGTGTCCCGGTGCCGGCCGTGCACGCCGCCCGGCCGATCAGTGAGATCCTCCTCGTGCTCGCGATCCTCCTCTTCCCGATCGACGTCGCCTTGCGGCGCCTCATCTTCCGGGTCGAAGACTTGCCGGCCTGGCGCAGGGCCCTGCAACGAGCCCCGGCACCGGCCGTACCCGCCGAGGCGACCGTCACCCGGCTCCGGGAGCGGGTCGAGGGCGTGCGGGCCGCCCGGGCCGCGCAACCGCGAACGCCGAAGAAGCCCCCTGACGACCCAACCGGCGAGCTCCTCTCCCGCCGGCGCCGCCGCTGACTCTTAGGTTCTGTTTATGAGCAGACCGTAAACTAGGCGGCGATGTTTCCGGGCGCCGGCTTTATCCAGATTCTGATCAACATCTTGATCCTGCTCTTGATCGTGCGGGCGATCTTCTCCTGGTTCCCACAGATGCTGTACTCGGAAGCCGGTCGGATCATCGTGCTCGCCACCGAGTGGTACCTGGCCCCGATCCGCCGGGTCATCCCATCGGCGGGCGGACTCGATCTGTCGTTCCTCGTCGGCATCATCCTGCTCTATGCCTTGCAGGCGTTCATCGGCTCAGCCAACATCCTCGTCGCGCTGCTCGTCATCGTCCGCTCGGCCCTGACCTTCTGCATCATCCTGGTGCTGATCCGGGTCTTCTTCGGCTTCTTTCAGATGGATCCCTGGCATCCGATCACCCAGATGATCATGCAGGTGAGCGAGCCCTTTGCGCGGCCCTTCCGCCAGTGGTTCCCACGACGCCCGCGTGAGTTTGATTGGGCGCCGGTCGCCGCCCTGGTCGTCTTGCTGGGCGCCCTGTTCTTGACCTCGATCCTGCCGGTCGGCTAAGAGCTCGCCGAGCCGACGAGCGTTCGTGGCTGCCGACCGCCGCTGACCTGGCGCTCGGGCGCGCGCCGCCGGATGACCTCGAGGCGCCAGACGGGTCGCGAAAACAAGGCATCGATCTCGCGCTGGGCTCGGTCACCGGCGAGGCCTCCGCCCTGCACCCGGAACTTCTCGCCCAGGTCCATGTCGACGACCTCATCGGCGCGTTGCAGGTGCAGCACGACACGGTCCGGGCCGGCGCAGCGGCCAAGGATCTCCTGGAGAGCCTCCATCTGCTCTGCGGTCGCTTCGGCGGGCACGTCGAGGTGCACGACCTGGTTGCGCACCCAGCTCTCGTGGCCGGCGTCGTCGAACGCAAGGATCTCGTCGGCGATGATTTTTGCCACCTCGCCACGCTCCTCGTCCTCGCCGGCGGCGCTGCGCGCGTCGACCTTGCCACGGACGATCACGACATTGTCAGAGAGCAAGAGCGCGCGGCTCTCTTCGAACAGCCTGGTGAACACGATGACCTCGATCGTGGCGGTCAGGTCTTCGAGCTGGACAAAGGCCATCGGCTTGCCGGTTTTCGTCACGATCGGCCGTACCGCTTTGATGACGCCCCCAATGCGTACCTCGTAGTCCTCCATCTCTGGTGTGACCTGGTTGGCGTAGGTGTCGACCTTGGCGTGCAGCTCCTGCTCGATGCGCCGTAACGGATGATCAGAAAGGTATAGACCGAGCAGCTCTTTCTCGCCCCTGAGGCGTTCGTCGTCGGGCATCGGCGGCATCACCGAGACCAGGCCGGCCGCCGGGTCGTCCATCTCGTCGGCCTCGGGCAGCATGCCGAACAGGTTCGTCTGGCCGCTCTCGCGCTCGCTGATGATCTGCGTCGCCCGGTCGCTGACGCGGTCGATGCTTGCCAGGAGCCGGCCGCGCTCCCCGAGGCTGTCGGTCGCGCCAGAGCGGATCAGGCTCTCGAGCACGCGCTTGTTCATCTCTCGCGGATCGACCCGAACGCAGAGATCGAGCACGGACTTGAACGGTCCGTTCGTCCGACGCTCGTTGAGGAGCAACTCGATCGCGTGCGTGCCGACGTTCTTGATCACGGCAAGCCCGTACCGAACCTTGCCCTCCTGGACGGAAAAGCCGGCCTCGGAGCTGTTGACATCGGGTGGCAGGACTTCTATTTCCCTCGCATGGCAATCGAGGACGGCGGCCGCGACTTTGTCGTAGTTGCCGGCTTCGTTGTTCAGCAGCGCCGCCAGGTACTCCAACGGGTAGTTCGCCTTCAGGTACGCCGTCTGGTACGAGATCACGGCATAGGCGGCACTGTGCGCCTTGGGGAATCCATAACCAGCGAAGTACGCCATCAGGTCGAAGATCTCCGTGGCCTTCGACTCACTGACTCCCCGGTTGGTCGCGCCCTCGATGAACTTGGCGCGCATCTTCGCCATCTCTTCTTTCTTCTTCTTGCCCATCGCCCCGCGCAGCACGTCGGCCTCGCCGAGGCTGAATCCGGCAAGCTGCCGGGCGATGTTCATCACCTGCTCCTGGTAGACGATGACGCCGTAGGTCTCCTTGAGAATCGGCTCGAGCTCGGGCAGCAGGTAGGCGATTTCCACCTCGCCATGCTTGCGCTTCACGTACTGGTCAACCAGCCCACCCTCCAGCGGTCCGGGCCGGAAGAGCGCGTTCGCGGCGGTGATGTCATCGAAGGTGGTCGGTCGCATGTCCTGCAGCAGGCGGCGCAATCCGGCCGACTCGAGCTGAAACACGCCATTCGTATCGCCCGCCTGCAGCAAGCGAAACGTCGCGGCATCGTCCCAGGGAATGGCGGCGAGGTCGAGCTTGAGCCCGCGGGTGAGTCGGAGATTCTTGAGCGTGTCTTCGATGATCGAGAGGTTGCGCAATCCGAGAAAGTCCATTTTCAATAGGCCGATCTTCTGGACCGCGTTCATCTCGTACTGCGTCATCACCGCCCGCTTTTCCTGGCCGTTGCGCTCGCCGCGCGTGATACTGGCCTGCAGCGGCACGTATTGCTGTAGCGGCTCCGGCGTGATCACGATCCCGGCGGCATGGGTCGAAGCATGGCGCACCAGCCCTTCCAGCTTGCGGGCATTCTTGAGCAGCCTTTCGTAGACCGGATCTTTTTCGGCCTGGGCGAGCTCGGGCACCATCTGGATGGCCTTGTCGAGCGTCATGTTGAGCGTCGGCGGCACCAGCTTGGCAAGGTGGTCGACCTCGCGCAGCGGGACGTCAAGGGCGCGCCCCACGTCACGAATGACCGCGCGTGCCTTCATCGTGCCGAAGGTGATGATCTGCGCGACGTGATCCTGCCCATATTTCTGCCCGACGTACTCGATGACGCGGTCGCGATTCCGGTCGTCGAAGTCAACATCGATGTCGGGCATCGAGATCCGCTCCCGGTTGAGGAAACGCTCGAAGATCAGGCCGTGCTGTAGAGGGTCGAGCGTCGTAATGCCGAGCGCATAGCAGACGATGCTTCCAGCGGCCGAGCCTCGTCCTGGTCCAACCGCGACTCCGTTGGCCCTGGCATAAGCGATGAAGTCGCTCACGATCAGGAAGTACGGCGCATAACCCATGTCCTGAATCACGGACAACTCGGTCTCGACGCGATCGAGCACGACCTGGCCCATCTCCGGATAGCGCGTCTTCAAACCTTCCTCGGCCAGGCGCCGCAGATAGGCCTCGGCATTCTCGCCCCCAGGGACCTCGAAGCGAGGCAAGAGCGGCCTGGTGTCGAGCTCCAGATGGCAGCGCTCGGCAATCTTGACGGTGTTGGCAACGGCCGCCGGGAAATCGCGGAATCGCTCGGCCATCTCGGCGGGCGTCTTGAGATAGAACTCGTCGTTGTGGAACCGCATCCGCTTTTGATCCGAGGTGACGGTGCCGGTTTGCAAGCACAGGAGGATGTCGTGCGCCTCGGCGTCGTCCCGTCGCGTGTAGTGCGAATCATTCGTCGCGACCATCGGGATCCCTGTACGTTGTGACAGCCGGGCCAGCCCTTCGTTTACGCGGGTCTGCTCCTCCATGCCATGGTCCTGGATCTCGAGGAAGTAGTCTTCACCGAACATCCGCTGGTACTCGCGGGCGGCCTGCTCTGCCCCCGCCTCATCGCCTTCGAGCAGCCGGCTGGCCACTTCGCCGCCGAGGCAGCTCGAGAGCGCGATCAGGCCTTCGCTGTGCTCGGCCAGCAGGGCCTTGTCGATTCGAGGCTTGTAGTAGTAGCCCTCGAGGTGCGCCAGGCTGGATAGCTTGATCAAGTTGCGATAGCCGGCCAGATTTTTGACCAGCAGGATCAGGTGATAAGGATCCCGATCGGCTCGGCCTTCTTTCTGATGGCGCGAGCGCGTCGCGACGTAGGCTTCCTGGCCGATGATCGGGTTGATGCCCGCGGCCTTTGCCTGGAGATACAGATCGACCGCGCCGTAGAGGACGCCATGGTCCGTCAGCGCGATCGCCGGCATGCCCGTCTCGACGGCATGGCGGACCATCTCGGAGATCCGGCTCGCGCCGTCGAGCAAGCTGTATTCGGAATGGGTATGAAGGTGGACGAAGCTCATGCGTTGCGTTCGAGCTTGACGACCGCCTCGATGTGGAAGGTCTGGGGGAACATGTCGACGAAAGCCACCTCCACAAGGGTATAGCGTCCGGCGGCGCAAAAACGACTGACATCTCGCGCCAGGGTCGCCGGGTCACACGAGATATAGACAAGGCGTTCGGCGCGTAAATTCGCCATCGCCTCGACGGCCGTCTCGGCACAGCCAGCACGTGGTGGATCGAGGACCAGGGCGTCAATTGGCCCCTCGATCTGGCCAACGGTGTCTTCGACACGTCCGCGACGGTACTGGACGTTGTCGCAACCGTTGAGCTGCATATTCAGCTCGCCAAGCCGGACCGCATAGGGGCTTTCTTCCACGGCGATGACCTCGGCAGCCTGCGCCGCCAGCCTCGCGGTCAGCATGCCGATCCCGGCATACGCATCGACGACCCGGTCGTCACGCTGCCGCGCATTGACCTGGACGAACGCCTCCGGACGCACGCGGAAATGCCGGCCAGCATCGTCGATGCCGATCGAGTCGTCGTTCAGGTTCAGCTCCGGGATCCAGCCGGCGGCGCGGGCACCGAAGCCGGGATCGGCCGACCCCGGTGGATACGGCGCCCAGAGCAGATCGCTCGTGCCCGGCGCCCAGGTGAACTGCAGCGCCGTGACCCTGGCGGCCGCCGGATCCTCGGCGGCGCGCGCGAACGCCGGGAGCGCACGCTCGATGGCTTCGGCATGGATCAGGCAGGCGTCGATCGGCAAGGTCTGGTAGGTGTGCTTGCGGTAGAAGCCAAGGCTCACGGCCCCGCCACGATGCAGCACGTGGAACTCGCCGCGAATGCGATAGCGCCAGGGATCGTCCATTCCCAGGATATCGACGCGATCGAGGGGAAAGCCCAGGTGAGCACGCTCGAGCTGGCGATGCAGCACCTGCCGCTTCTGGGCCAGCTGCTCCGGGTACGCGAGGTACTGGAGCTGACACCCGCCGCATCCGGCCTTGAAATACGGGCAAGGCGGATCAACGCGCGTGGCCGCCGGATCGAGGACCGCGGTCGCCTGGGCGCGCCAGAAGTCCTTTCGTCGATGGGTCACCTCGGCCTCGACCGTCTCGCCCGGGATGGCCCCTTCGACGAACACGACGCGGCCGTCGACGCGGGCCACCGCCGCCCCGCCGTGGGCGAGCTCGCCGACCGTGAGTTCCACTATGCGATTTTCGCTCGGAGCGATGCTTCGAGCCGCTGCGGGTTGGCCCGGCCTTTGGAGATCTTCATCCCCTGGCCGATGAGGAATTTCAAGGCCCGTTCCTTTCCGGCCTTGAAGTCGGCCACGGACTGGGCGTTTTCGGCGATGACCTGGTCGGCGATCGCCTCCAGCTCGGCGTCGTCACTGATCTGGCTGGAGCCCTTGAGCGCCGTCAGCGCCGGCCCGGGATCGTCCTCGCGGTACATGATTTCGAATGTCTCTTTGGCCATCTTGCCGCTGATGACACCGGAGTCGATCAGCTGGATCAGTTCCTGCAAGTGCGGCGGCTTAACCGACGATTGCTCGATCTCTTTGCGCTCGGCATTGAGAAGCCGGCTGAAATCGCCGAGGATCCAGTTCGCCGCCGCCTTCGCCGGAGCACCGAGCCGGACGGTTTCTTCGAAAAAGCCGGCCATCGGCTTGGACGAGGTCAGCAGCGAGGCGTCGTAGGCCGTCAGCCCATAGGCTGTCACGAACCGTAGCCGGCGCGCGGCCGGGAGTTCCGGGAGGGCGGCACGGATCTCCGCGACCCACTGGCGGCTGACGTCGAGCGGCGGCAGGTCCGGCTCCGGGAAGTATCGATAGTCTTCGGCGAACTCCTTGGTGCGCTGCGAAACCGTCAAACCACGGGCATCGTTCCAGCCACGCGTCTCCTGCACGAGCCGGCCGCCACTGTCGAGGACTTCGGATTGCCGCCCGATCTCGTACTCGATCGCGCGGTGAATCGCACGGAACGAGTTCATGTTCTTGATCTCGACCTTGGTGCCGAGCTGCGCCTGGCCGACCGGCCGCAGGGACACGTTGGCATCGCAGCGCAGCTGACCCGATTCCATGTCGCCATTGTTGATGCCGAGGTACTGCAGGATCGCGCGCACCTCGACGACGTATTGCCTCGCGTCGTCGGCGCTGCGCAGGTCGGGCTCGGACACGATCTCCATCAAGGGAACGCCGGCGCGGTTGAAGTCGACGAGAGAAGACTGGGCCTCCTCGATGGCGCCCGCGTGGAGTAGCTTTCCGGTGTCCTCCTCGAGGTGGACGCGGGTGATGCCGCAACGGCGCGCCTCGCCCTTCACGTCGAACTCCAGGTGACCGTTGCGACTGAAGGGCAGATCGTACTGCGAGATCTGATAGCCCTTGGGCAGGTCGGGATAGAAATAGTTCTTGCGGTCGAACTTGGAGAATTCCGGAATCTCGCAGTTCAAGGCGAGCGCGGTCCGGATCGTGCTCTCGACGGCGCGCCGGTTGATCACGGGAAGCGAACCCGGCAACCCCAGGCACACGGGGCACGTGTTCGAGTTTGGCGGCGCCGTCAGGTAATCCGTCGAGCACGAGCAGAACATCTTGCTCTGGGTCAGCACCTGAGCGTGGACCTCGAGGCCGACCACGACTTCGTAACGCGTGGCGACGGCGCTCACGCCGCCGCCCGGATCAGCGGAGACTGGAGCTTGCGGAAGTCGGCGGCGGCCTCGAAGGCATAGGCGACCTGCAGTGCGATCTCTTCGCGAAAACCGGGGGCGATCACCTGCAGGCCGATCGGCAGGCCATCAGCGAGTCCGCATGGCACCGAGATGCCGCAGACATTGCCGAGGTTCGCCGGGATGGTAATGATGTCGTTCAGGTACATCGCAACCGGGTCCTGGGTTT
>VBFF01000117.1 GCA_005889285.1 Chloroflexota bacterium | reverse complement strand
TGCCGGAAGCTGCCGAGGCCGGGTGGCACGCCCTCCGCGATCACGGTGAAGACGCCGCCAAGCGTGTCGCCGCGTTCCCGTGCCGCATCGATGGCCGCGACCATCGCCTTGCTCGCTTCCTCATCGGGACAGCGGACCGCTGACGATTCGACGGCTTCCCAGGGGATCGTCGCGGGCACCGCTGCCCCGATCGCGCCGATGGAGCGTGTGTAGCTGCGCACTTGCGCGCCGAATTCCGCGAGCAGCAGTTTCGCGACGCCGCCCGCCGCCACCCGCGCCGCGGTTTCACGCGCGCTCGCCCGCTCGAGCACATCGCGCGCGTCGTCGGCGCCGTACTTGAGCATGCCGGCCAGGTCGGCGTGGCCCGGCCGGACGCGGGTGATCGGCTTGCGTTTCACCTCGGCGGCGTCGATCGCCATCACCTGGCGCCAGTTCTCCCAGTCGCGGTTGGCGATCTCGAGCGTGATCGGCGAGCCGAGCGTCAGCCCGCCCCGCACCCCCGCCACGATATGAGCCTCGTCGTGCTCAATCGCCATCCGCCCGCCACGGCCGTGACCGCCCTGCCGTCGCTCAAGGTCACGGGCCAGGTCCTCTTCCCGGACAGCCAACCCGGCGGGGATGCCATCGAGAATGACGGTCAGCCGCTCGCCGTGCGATTCGCCGGCCGTGAGCAAGCGCAGCGTCATGCCGCCACCGATGCGCCATCCAGCGCGGCCCGCATCACGTCAAGCGGCGCCTTCCTGCCGGTCCAGATCTCAAAGGACGCCGCGCCCTGATGGAGCAGCATCGCGCGTCCCTCCGGCGACCGGCGGCTCCGCAGGTCGAAGAGGCGTTGATCCTCTCGCAGCCAGGATGGCGGCGGGAGGTCAGTGGGCGTGGCATTGACGACGAGCTGCGCGCGCGCAACCGTCTCCTGCATCTGGTCCACCTCAACCGGGCCGCCGCGCGTGATCTCGAGGTCCCGGCAAAGGCGCCGCGCCTGGTCGAGGTTGCGGGCGATGACCGAGATTTCGGCGGCGGGTTGCAGGGCGGCGGCCACGGCTCGGGCGGCGCCGCCGGCGCCGATGATCGCGACGCGGAAGCCCCCACCCTGCCCTCCCCCGCGGGCGGGGGAGGGTAGTTGTTCGGCGAGGGCGCGGCGGAAGCCTTCGACATCGGTGTTCCAGCCCTTCAGTCTCGTGCCCTCCCGGTTGATGGTGTTGACCGCGCCGATGCGGGCCGCCAGCGGATCCAACTCATCGAGGAAGGCGATCACCGATTCCTTGTGCGGGATCGTGACATTGGCGCCGAGGATGCGTTCGTCGGAGCGCAGGTCGGACATCGCCCCGGCGAGCTCGGCAGGGCTCAGCTCGCGAAGCACGTACTGGCAATCGATGCCCAGCGCCTCGAAGGCGGCGTTCTGCATGACGGGCGAGAGGCTGCGGGAAACGGGGTCGCCCAGCAGCAGGACTCTATTCATGGCTGAGCTCCTGGAGTTGGGGAAAGAAGTTCGGATAGGAGACGGCAACACAGTCCGCGTCCGCGATCGTGGTCGGACCGGAGGCGACGAGCGCCGCCACGGCCAGCGCCATGGCGACGCGGTGATCCCCGCGGGACTCGACGGTCGCGCCATGCAGGGCGCTCGGTCCCCTGACGCTGACGCCGTCCGGGTGCTCTTCCACGATGGCACCCATGCGGCGGAGGCCATCCGCCATGGCGGCGATCCGGTCGCTCTCCTTGACGCGGAGCTCGCCGGCGCCGTCGATGGTCGTGACGCCCGCGGCCTGGGTCGCCAGCACGAGCAGGACCGGGATCTCGTCGATCGCCGCCGCCACGTCGGCGGCTTGCAGGACGATCGCCTGAAGGCGTTGGCCGGTGATGGTGACCGTGCCGCGCGGCTCGATATCGCCGGACGGCCCCTCGATCTTGACGTCGGCGCCCATCGATCGCAGCAGGGTGAGGAACGCGGTCCGGGTCGGGTTGAGACCGACATCACCGACGATGACCGACCAGCCAGGCCGCAGCGCCGCGGCCGCCAACCAGAAGGCAGCTGACGAAAAGTCGCCGGGGATCGCCAGCTCGATGGGGCGCAGCGGCTGGTGCGATGGCCGGACCACCACCCCGTCCCCCGTCGCGCCAACGTCCGTTCCCATCGCGCGCAAGAGCCGCTCCGTGTGGTCGCGGGTCGGCGTCGCCTCCACGACCGTCGTGGGGCCGCTGGCGGAAAGGCCGGCGAGCAGGAGCGCGCTCTTCACCTGGGCACTTGGTATCGCCAGCGCGTGACGCCGCCCCTGCAGCGCTCCTCCCACTACGAACAGGGGCGCCCGACTCTCCCGCGATTCAATTCGCGCCCCCATGCTGCGCAGCGGCTCGATGACCCGATCCATCGGGCGGCGACGCAGCGAGGCGTCGCCGTCGAGGGTCGCCGATATCGAACTGCCGGCGAGCACGCCCAGCAGCAGTCGCATGGTGGTCCCGGAGTTCGCGCAATCGAGGTCGCCGTGCGGCGTCGCGAACGAGCTCAGGCCCGCCCCACGGATCCGCGCCGTGCGGCCGCTGCGCTGGATATTGGCGCCGAGGCCGCGGAGACAGGCAAGCGTCGCCAGGACATCCTCACCCTCGGGAAGGCCATGAATCCAGCTTTCGCCCTGTGCGAGCGAGGCCAGGATCAGTGCTCGGTGCGCAATCGATTTATCGCCAGGCACGGCGAGCTCACCGGCAATCCGCGTTGCCGCGGCGATGGTTCGGGCCGACTCAATCTCAGCCCGTGGCATGCACGCCCTCGCCAAATAGCTCCTTCACCCTGGTTCCGCTGGCGATTCGCTGGCGATAGCGGTGCAGGACCGTATCGAAGCGATCGATTGCGTCCACCAGCACGTCGCGATTCTCCCGCGCGATCGCCTCGTACATCGCGGGGTCGCCGCCGGCCAGCCGTACCATGCCGCGATACCCTGGCCCTCCGAGCGTCGAATCGGCGTTCCGCCGAACCGTATCGGCAAAGGCCGAGCTGATCGTGAAGGCGAGGTGGCTGAGCAACGCCATCTGCTGGTCGTGAGCGTCGGCGCGCATGAAGCTCGGCGTGGCGCCAATCGCGCGCACCATCTCGAACCATGTGTCGAACGGCCGGACGTCCTGACCCTGGGTTGGGGTGAAGATCCAGGGCTCCTGATAGAAGATGGCGGCATCGCTCTCGTCCAGCCCGCTTTGCGTCTTGCCGGCCACCGGGTGGCCGCCAAGAAAACGCGAGGGATTCGACAAACGCTGCGCCCACCCAACGACAGGCCGCTTGACGCTGGCCACATCCGTGATGAGGGTTCCCGCCGGCACGATGGGTGCGAGGCGTTCGATCACACCGGCGATCTGGTCGATCGGCGTCGCGATCACCACGATGTCGCACTCCGAAACGTCGCTCAGATCCGTCGAGGCCCGGTCGACAGCCCCGCGCTGCACCGCCGCGGCCGCGCTTTCCGCTCGCCGTGCCACGCCCGTGACGTCGATCGAGTGGCGCAGACGGCGCAGGGCCAGGCCGAGCGATCCACCGATGAGACCAAGCCCGACGATGCCGACTCGCATCAAGCCACTCCGACGGTCCGGCTCAAGGCGGCGGCGATCGCGTCGACCTGTTCGACCAGGTGGGCGAACGCTTGCGGGGTCAGCGATTGGGCGCCGTCGGAGAGCGCGACCTCCGGTTGGGCGTGCACTTCGACCATCAGCCCGTGAGCGCCCGCGGCGATTCCCGCCAGCGCCATCGAGGTGACGAGTGAGCGCCGGCCCGTCCCGTGGCTCGGGTCGACAATCACCGGAAGGTGGCTCAACTCCTTGATGAGCGGTACGGCGTTGAGGTCCAGCGTGTTGCGGGTGTAGGTCTCGAAGGTGCGAATGCCGCGCTCGCAGAGGATGACCTCGTAGTTGCCCTGGCTGAGAATGTACTCGGCCGAGAGCAGCCATTCCTCGATCGTCGCCGACATGCCTCGCTTCAGCAGGACCGGCTTGCGCACGCGACCCACTTCGGAGAGCAGTGGAAAGTTCTGCATGTTGCGGGCGCCGATTTGCAACACGTCGACGATGTCGGCGAGCGTTCCGATGTCGGCCGGTTCCAGCACCTCGCAGACCAGCGGCAGGCCGGTCTCCCGTTTTGCCTCCCGCAGAATGTTGATGCCGTCACCGCGGAGTCCCTGGAAGCTGTACGGGGAGGTGCGTGGCTTGAAGACGCCGCCGCGGAGGGCGTGGGCCCCCGCGGCCCGGACCTTTCGGCAGGTCTCCAAGTAGAGCTCCTCGCCGTCAACGGAGCACGGCCCGGCGACGATCCAGGGGCGGTCCCCGCCGACCTCATGCGCACCGACCCTGATGCGGGTATCGCGGGCTCGGAACTCGCGGTTCGACAATTTGAATGGCTTCGTGATGGGTACCACCTCGGCTACCCCGGGGGCGTCGATAAAGAGGTCCCGCAGGGCGAAAGGATTCGTCCCGATTACGCCGATCACCGTGCGCTCGTCGCCGTCGCTCAGATGGGTCCGGCAACCGTGGAGCTCGACCTGCGAGACGACCGCCGCCACCTGCGCCGGAGTCGCGTCGTGCCGCATCACGATGATCATGCCGTCACCCGCAATTTCTCCGCGCCGCGGAGATAGACGAAACGCATCGCCGACGACGGCCGGTCGGTGTTGACCAGGAGCAGCACGCGGATGCACCGGGGGAGGCTCCGCGGGTTCGATGCCGGCACGGCCATTTCGTGGCCGCAGAGCAGGGGGACGTCCCCCCATCCGAAGCGCCGCGCCGCGGCCGCGGGAAATTCTGCCGTCAGATCGGGCGTTGTTGTGAACCAGACGGCGGCGATGTCGCCCGCCGTGAGGGCGTTCTCACGGGCGAGCTGCGCCAGCAGCTCCGTCGTGGCATCGACGATCGCCGCCTCGCTATCCTCATCTGTGGTCGTCGCGCCGCGAATCCCTCGAACCGCCATCCTTGTTTGCCTCCTGGGCGCGCCAAGTTAGATATTTTTTGGGAGGAGGCCGGTGAACGGGTGGCGGCGGGAGGGGCGGCGCTAGCCCATCCCGAGCCGGTCCCGTGCCGGCCCGAGGTAGGCGTAAAAGTAAAAGCCCGCGAAGCGAACCCGCCCCGTCATGTGCGGGACATCGTACAAGAGTTCCCCGCAACTGGCAAGGGCCGATCGTAACCTCCCTCGGTATCCCTCTCGGGCGGCACGACGTCCGCCCGAGGAGGCATCCATGCGATCACTTCGAATTCGGATGGGCATCGTCCCGGCGGTCGCCGCCCTCTGGCTGGCGGCCTGTGGCAGCGCACCCAGCACTGGCGGGACGGCGTCGTCAAGCGGCGCGGCGCTGATCCATACCACCTCGATGAAGGTGGGCGACAAGACGGAAACCGTGCTGAAGAACGCCAAAGACCTCACGCTCTACTACTTCACGCCTGACACCGCGACCAAGGTCGCCTGCACCGGCGGCTGCGCATCGAACTGGCCGCCCCTGCTCGCCACCTCCGGGGCTCCCACCAGCAGCCCGGCATTGCCCGGCAAGCTCACCGTCCTGAACGGCGACAACGGTAACCAGGTTCTCTACAACGGACACCCCCTCTACACCTATTCGAAGGACGGGGATGCCGGCGATGCCTATGGTCAGGGCGTCGGTGGGAAGTGGTTCGTCGCCACGCCCGAGCTGGCGGCTGCGGCTCCTGCGGCGAAGTACTAGTGCGGGACGCTCGGGATGGGCGGCGCCGGCTGTGGCGCCAGGTCGGGCAGCATCTGTAGGGGGTCGACCGGGCTGTTCTCGATCCGAACCTCGAAGTGCGTGTGCGGGCCGGTCGAGTTCCCGGTTGAGCCGACCAGGCCAATCAACTGGCCGCGGTGGACGACGTCCCCCTCCTTGACCCCGATCGTGAGCAAGTGACCGTACAGCGTTTTCAAGCCGGCATCGTGCTGGATGATCACGTAGTTCCCGTACCCGACCAGCTGCCCGCTACTATCGGCCATCGGCCGGGCCAGCACCACGACGCCGTCCGCCGCCGCAAACACGGGCGTCCCCAGCGGCACCGCCAGGTCGATCCCGGTGTGGAAGTGCGGGAACCCGGCATAGGACGCCTCGAAGACGTACGGCGTCGGGCCGAAGCCCTGAGTGATGGCCGCGTGCGGAATCGGCCAGAGGAGGCGCCCGGTCGCCGCCAGCACCGGGTCCTCCGCGATCAACTGGGCCGTCTGCTGGAAATTCTGCTGAGCAAAGACCGCCTGCTCGATCTGGCTCAAGACACTGTCGGTCTTCATCTTGATGAGCTGTGCCCGGTGCGCCGCCACCTCAGGGGAGTCGGTCTGCATGGCATCGAGGGCGACCAGCGCCTCGTCGATGCTGCCCTGGAGCTGCGTCTGGAGTGACTGCTCGTTGGCGATCTCCTGGGCCAGGGTGGTGCGGAAGACGACAAGCCTGGAAAGGGTGCCCGTCTTGGTTTGGCGGCTGCGCTGCAGCGTGGCCTGGGCGTGTTCCAGGGCGACATCGTCAGCCTGCACCGCGCGAATGAGACTTCGCTCGCGGTCGAGGAGCACGTCGCTGTAGCCGATCGTCCGCAGCAAGCCGGCGAACCCGCCCGATCGAACCAGGCTGACAAAGAAGTTGTCCTGGTGTTTGTAGAGGCCGCGCACAATGGCCGCGAGCTGGGTGCGGTCGGCCTGCAACCGGGTGCTCACCTGCTCGTGGAGCGCGCTGACGGTCGCGATCCGGCTATCGAGCTGGGATACCTGCTTTTCGGCGTCGAAAATTTGCTGGCCGAGCGCGATGAGGCTCAACTCCGACTGGTTCAGCGACGTCTCGAGCATGAGCGCGTGGGCCTCAGAAGCGGTCAGCGCGCCGATCAACTGACCCTGGGCCTGGCGGTTCTGCAGCGTCGGCCCCGCGGGCGAAGGGCTGGACCCAGGCGACGTCGAGGCCGATGGGCTCGCGCTTACGCTGGCGGCGGGCGGGGTGACCGCCGGACTCGGGCTCGTCGACGCCGGCGGTGGGGCGCCCGGCACATCGGCCAGAACCCCGACCGGGGCCACGAGCAGGCCGAGCATCCCAGCCAGACTCAGCAGAAGGACTGCCACTCTCCGGCCACGCCCAGCTGGGGCGGCCACCGATGGTCGCGACTTCACAGCCCTACAAAAGTCTTTACAACTGTTAAGGCCAGGGCCTGTGGAGCCTGCCTCATCCAACCCCAAACGCTGCCTCCGTGGGCTCCTTCCTGCCCTGGTTCGTATTCGATGCCGCGCCTCGCGCCCCTCCCGGGCGTCTGACCTAACTGTGCTCTATTTTCACATTTTTGTCACCTCTTCCCCGCTTGTAGCTTTCGTGGAAGCCGTCCCGGACACTTGCCGCGGCCTAAGGTGTGCTACCATCCTGAAAAACCAACTCGAGCTATCACGGGGGAAGTGATCTGGCACAGAGCCGGTTTTTAACGCACACGCTTGTTCTGTTAGCGGCGGCCGTGATCCCGGTACTGACAGCCTTCGACCGACTCCACACTGACACTGCCTACGGCGCAAATCCCACCCCTTCGGTTTCAGTGCGGACCACGCATGTCGACGACGTGGTCCTGAGCCAGGGTGGCTTCATCATGAAGATGAGCGCCTCCAGCGTGGACACACCGGTCCGGCGCGACGTCGCCTACTACACCATCAAGCCGGGCGACACGGTCCAGAGCGTCGCGGGACGCTACGGGCTGACCCTGGACACGCTGCGCTGGGCCAACAACATCGCGGACGTCACCAGCGTGGTGCAGGGCCAACGGCTGGTCGTGCCTCCCGTCAACGGCATTCTCGTCAAGGTTCAGCCCAACACCCAGTTGAGCGGGCTGGCGATCCAGTATCACGTCAAGATCCAGGACATCATCGACTTCAACCTGATCCGTGATCCTGACCACCTCAAGCCCGGCAGCATGCTGATGCTGCCCGATGGGGTGGGGCCGGCGCTCGCCGATCCAGGCGTCGGCAAGAAGACGGTGCGCTCCGTCACCTGGAACCGCTTCGGCCCACAGGTCACCAACTACACCATCACCTACAGCAACGCGGCGATCAGCGGCTCCGGCGGCAAGTTCCCGTACGGCTATTGCACCTGGTGGGTCGCGCACAAGCGCTACGTTCCATGGTCGGGCAACGCCTGGCAGTGGTGGTACAACGCGCAGCAGTTCGGCTACGCCGAGGGCCAGGTGCCGATGGTGGGCGCCATCATGGTGCAGGGCATCAGCTGGGCGTCGCCGGTTGGGCACGTGGCCTACGTCGAATCCGTGAACGGCGACGGTTCCTTCACGGTCTCGGAGATGAACTACGGTGGCTGGGGCCGGGTCGATTACCGGACGATCAAATCCACCGCCGGACTCGACCTGTTGGGCTTTATCTACTAGGCCATCTCCCGGGCTGAGCCCCGTGCTGCGGCCGACGGTTGCCTTGGCGGAGTAAGACTGGGCACAACGTTACGAATCGGCTAGACCGAGCGTTACTCATATGGCCGTTCCACCACCGGTAAAGGGTCGAGTCATAACCCTGGCGGGGGCGACCATGCGGTTCGCCGAAGCAGCCCGCCAGCCGGACGGAGGAATGGAGATGGCCACGTTATCAATGCGATTGCTCCTCTGCGCCGGCCTCTGTTTTGTGCTTAGTGCCTGTGGCACTTCCGGCTCCAACCCGCAGTCCGTTGGATCGGTGGGCTCTTCCAGGGCCGGTTGTGCCGGCGAGATTGCGGCTGCACCGCCTGCACCGGCGGTGACGTCCAAAGCGATCACCAATCATCTAGCGCCCGATGGTTCCTGGCAGATTCGGGCGCCGGAAAATCTCCAACCCAAGCCCGTTGACAGCAATAGGGACGGGTACGTTCTCCAACTCCAAGAGGGAAGCGGGCTTTACCCGATGCTGGCCGTAAGGGTCTTGCGTTCCGGGTGGGACGAGTATGTCGTGGAGCTCACCACCACGGTCGAGCGGTATCTTCAGGACGCGTCGATGGCAGAAGCGGCAGCCAAGAGCTTTGCGTTCACGAAATGATCAGATGCGCGGCCGCTCCGGCATGGTGGCGGGCTCGGGTCACAATTGAGGTGCCACGGGAGAGGGAAGACAAGCAGTTGCCTAAGATGGGAGAATTGATCGCTCCTGAAGAATTCCTCGAAGATACTCGCGACCAGGGACTGAAGGAACTCGAAGACTTTCTGCGGATCCCGAGCATCTCGAGCCAACCGGAGCGGGCCGGCGACGTCCGGCGCGCGGCCGCCCACCTGGCCGAGCAATACGAACGGATCGGACTGGAAAACGCCGAGGTCATCGAGACGGCCGGGCACCCGGTCGTCTACGCCGACTGGCTGAAGGCCCCGGGCAAGCCGACCGCGCTGCTCTACGGGCACTATGACGTCCAGCCGGTCGACCCACTGGACCTTTGGACATCGCCACCGTTCGAGCCGCGCCAGCAAGACGGCCTGCTGTTCGGGCGCGGAACATCCGATGACAAGGGGCAGATCGCGCTCCACTGGCAGGCGATCCATGCCTGGCTGCGCACAACCGGCGAGCTGCCTCTCAACCTGAAGGTGATCGCCGAAGGCGAGGAGGAGATCGGCAGCCCGAATTTCGAAGAATTCGTGCGCGCCAATCGCGACCGGCTCGAGTCGGACTATTGCGTCATCAGCGACACGGCGATGGTGGCGAAGGGCATGCCCGCCATCACCTACGCGCTCCGCGGTCTCATCTACTTCGAGCTCCGGGTCGAGGCGGCCAACACCGATCTCCACTCCGGCAACCTCGGCGGCATCGCGCCCAACCCCGCCCAGGCGCTGGCGGAGATCCTGGTCCACCTCAAAGATCCAACCGGCCATGTCCTGGTGCCCGGTTTCTACGACGGTGTGCGGCCGCTCAGCGACGAGGAGCGGCGCCAGTTCGCCCGCATTCCCTTTGATGAGACGGAAATAAAGCGGACCTACGGTCTGCGGGCCTTGCAAGGCGAGGCGGGATTCACTCCCACCGAACGCAACTGGGCGCGGCCAACGCTGGACGTCAACGGGATCTGGGGCGGCTATCAGGGGCCGGGCAAGAAGACGATCATTCCGGCCTGGGTCGCCGCCAAGTTCAGCTGCCGCCTGGTCCCCGACCAGGACCCGAAGGCCGTCAGCGAGGCGCTGCGCCGCTACATCGAGGAGGTTGCGCCAAAGACGGTCCGGGTCACCGTCACCGAGCTCAGCGGCCAGGGCGATCCATGGATCACGCCGGTCGACCATCCCCTGATCGGGGCCGGGCAGCGGGCTTTGCGGCAGGTGTATGGCACGGAGCCAGCCCTGATCCGCGCCGGCGGTTCGATCGGCGCCGTCGATGTGATGGGCCGCCTGCTCGAGGCGCCCTGTCTGCTGGTCGGCTTCGTCTTGCCGGATTGCTTTGCGCACGCGCCCAACGAGCGTCTCGACCTGGAGAGCTTCTACCTCGGCCGCAAGGCGGCCCTGCATCTGTGGGAGGAGATCGCCGCTATCGAGGTCCGCTGATCAGTCGCCGTTTTGCTCAGCGTCGTGGGTCAGGCTGGCCCGCAATTTTGCGAAGTTGGCTCGCAGCTCGGCCCGACGAGATGCGGCCGACGCGATTTTCAGTCGATCGGAGCGGCGGATTCCAAACATCGCATCCCACCCAACCTGCAGGAGGGCGCCCGCGTATTGCTCGAGCGGAACGTGCTCAGCCTGAGCCGCCGCTTCGATGTAATCCTCCAGAACTGGATCGACGCTGGCGATGAGTTTGCCCAAGGGGGCTCCTCGGTGAGTGCCTCTTCCCCCTACACCATAGCTAAACGCGCCGCCGCCCGCCACATGCCTAGGTGGTCAGGGGTCGGCGATCTGACTGGTAGCGGGGTTTCAGGGTCTCCTGGTAATCGATAAAGCCGAAATTGAACGCATGATTGGGCTCGAAGAGCAACGCCTGGCGCGGCCAGAACTCGGCGAGCGCCGCCTGCTCGCGATCGGGTAGCTGGAATCGATTGAACAGTTCCGCCCGGGCGAGCGTACGGATGTCCGCCAGCCATGGATGGTCAGCCGGCGTCAGTCGCACCGCATCAAGCTCGGCAAGGGACGCCCCCACCCTACCCTCCCCCGCAAGCGGGGGAGGGAAATTGGCGATGGCTCGAGCCCGTAAGACGGCGCGTTTCATCCGCAGCTGGCCGGTAGGCGTCCGGGCATCGAGCGCGTTGAGCCGCGACTCGAGGTCGGCCAGGACAGGTTCCCACTTTCCAGTCCTGGTGGCTTCGAGATCGAGCTCCAAATGGTCGACATCCAGGTCGCTCAGTTCTGACCGCGCCCGAGCGAGCTCCAAGCGCGCGTGATCGAGCTTCCCTGCCATCCGGGCAAAGGTCGCGCGGTAGCCGAACGACTCATCGAACATCGGCAGCCCGCGCATGTACAGGAACATGTCATCGGCACCCTTCAGCTCGTAGTAGCGATCAAAGATTGGCTGGATCACGATCTGGCCAAGCTCGAAGCGGTTCCATAAGTAGTAATAACGCGCCATCGCCAGTACGGTGGGACTCCCGACCTGTTCGAGGCGGACGTGCCGAAAGCAGGCGGCCATCTCGTCAATCCGACCCTGCGCCTCGTACTCCTGGCCGAGCCCGTAGTTGAGCCAGCCTGAGGTCGGAAACGAGCGGACGCCCTCCTCGAAAATCTCCGTAGCGCGGGCGCGCTGATTCGTTCGGAACTCAACGATGCCACGGGCCCGATACCACATCTCCTGCTCGCCGGTCGCGAGGCGCCGGCGATCCATCTTGTCGAGGACGCCGCCGAGCTCCTTCCACTGGCCCTTGGGGCCGTACTCGTCGACGAGGCTCTCGATCGAGCTCATGGAGCCCCCACCCTACCCTCCCCCGCAAGCGGGGGAGGGAAATAGGCCCGCTTAGTCGGCGACGAAGCGGTAGCCGATCCCCGGAACGGAGTGGATGTAGTGCGGCTTTTCGGAGTCGCGCTCGATCTTCTTGCGCAACCGGTAGACGTGGGCGTCGACGGTGCGCGTCTCGATCTCGACCTCGTAGCCCCACACCTTGCGAAGCAGCTCGCCGCGGCTGACCACCTGGCCGGCCTGCGACGCCAGCAGCGAAAGGAGGTTGAACTCGGTCAAGGTCAGGGCGACTTCCTTGCCCTCGCGCCATACCTGGCGGCTGTTCATGTCGATGATGAGGCCGGGGAACTCGAAGCGCGTCTTGGGCTGTGCCTGCGAGACCGCCTGCTCGCTCCGACGCAGGTGTGCGCCCACCCGGGCTAGGAGTTCCCGTACCTCAAACGGCTTGGTCAGATAGTCATCGGCTCCCACTTCGAGCCCGACGACGACATCGATCGTGTCGTTCTTCGCCGTCAGCATGATGACCGGCACCTGGGTGCCGTCGGCGCGGAGCTGGCGGCAGACGTCCATCCCCGAGACGCCCGGCAGGTTCAGGTCGAGGATCACCAGGTCGGGCTCGGACTTCTCGATCATCTCCATGCCCTTCTCCCCGGTGTCCGCCTCGATCAGGTTCAGGTTTTGACCCACACACGCCATTCGGACGACCTCCCGGGTCGGGGCATCATCCTCGATCATCAAAATGGTCTTCGGGAATGACATGGGTCGCGCCTACTCCTTCTCCAGAAAGTTCGTCACTTGCAGCATGAATTTCTTGAGTTCGATCGGTTTCGCGATGTAGCCACTGCACCCCGCGGCCAGCGCCTGCTCCTCGCTTCCCTTCAGCGCGTTCGCTGTCAGGGCGACCACTTTGATACTCCTCGTGGCCGGGTCCGCTTTGAGCTGGCGTGTCACCGCTAATCCATCAACGCCGGGGAGCTGCATATCCATCAGTATTAGGTCGGGTCGGAGGTGGCGAGCCTTCTCCAGGCCCTCCTGGCCGTTGGACGCGGTGTCCACGGCGAAGCCATTGCCCTCCAGGACCATGCGCGCCAGGTCCAGGTTCGAGGGGTTGTCCTCCACGACGAGGACCCGGTTCCTTTTGCTGGGGCCTGGCCGCAGCGGGAACTCGACGGTGAAGACAGTCCCCTGGTCGGGCGCGCTCTCGAAGTCGATCGTCCCGCCGTGCAGTTCGACCAGCTTCTTGGTCAGGGCCAGGCCGAGGCCGGTGCCCGGGTACTCCCGGTTGCTGGCGCTCTGCACCTGGTAGAAGGCGCCGAAGATCTTGTGCTGGACGTCTTTGGGGATGCCGATGCCGCTGTCTTTGACCGATATCCGCACCGCTTCGCCCTGGACCGCGGCCTTCAGGCCGACTTTCCCCGAGGGCGGCGTGAACTTGATGGCATTCGACAGGAGGTTGTAGAGGACCTGCTTGAACTTGTTCTTGTCCGCAATCAAAAGCGCATCAAGCGGCTCGACCGCCGAGGCGATCTCGATGTCCTTCTTCATGGCGAGCGAGCGCACCACGTTGAGCACCTCGCGGACGGCGGAGTCAACCCCGAACTCCTCGTAGACCAGGTCCATGCGGCCGGCTTCGACCTTGGTCAGGTCGAGGACATCGTTGATCAGGGACAGCAGGTGCTTGCCACTGTTATAGATGTTGTCCAGGCAATCTTTGCGCTGCTTCTCCGAGATCTTGCCGGCCAGGTCGTCGCGCAGCAGCTCCGAGAAGCCCAGGATGGCGTTGAGCGGGGTGCGCAATTCGTGCGACATGTTGGCGAGGAACTCCGACTTGAGCCGGCTGACCTCGGCGATCTGGGCGTTGGCGGTCTCCAGTTCTCCGAGGTGGGCCTGCAGCTGCTCGTAGAGACGGCCGTTCTCGATCGCGATCGAGGCCTGGTTGGTGATGACCTTGAGGATCGCGGCATCCAGCTCGGTGAAGGGATCGACCCGCTGCCGCGAGATCGTCATCGCGCCCACCACCCGCTGGGTCGTGGCCAGCGGCTGGACCATGAGCGAGCGCGGCGACCGGCTCTGGTCGAGCATCTTGAAGCGCGGGTCGAGGGTGGCGTCGGCGATGTTGAGGGTCTCGAGCTGCTCGACGGCGTAGCCGAGGATGCCGTCGCCCAGGACGAAGCGGGCGATGTGGGGCACCATGTCGCGGTGCGGGTAGGTGGCGGTGGCGGTCAGCTCGCGGCTGCCCTCGTTGAGCAGGAAGACGGTGGCCGCATCGAACTGCACCATCTGGGACGTCGCCCGCAACATCGCTTCGATGTTTTCGTTCAGCGAGAGCGATGCGGAGAAGAGACCGCCGAGCCGGTTCAGCAGTTGAATCTCGGGGTCGGCTGTCACGTGCCCGACATTATAAGTCATGATTTTTGACACAACCAGGTTCGCGATTGGAGGTTTCGATACTGCAACGTCACGCTCTGTGACTTTCTTTCAGCGAGCCTGCAGGGGCGAGCCGCGATCGGCCGCGGGACGACGCCAGCGCTGGATAAATGAGTAGCATGACGCGACGTGAAGGCGATTCGATTTCACCAGCACGGCGGCCCTGAGGTACTCCGCTACGAGGACGCGCCAACCCCTGAGCCGGGCCCCGGTGAGGTCCTGGTCGGGCTTCGGGCCGCCGCCCTCAACCACCTGGACCTCTTCACGCGCAAGGGCGACGTCCCGAAAGTGCCCCTCCCCCACATCGGCGGCGCCGACGGTGCCGGGGTGGTCGCGGCGAACGGTCCGGGCGCGACGCGCTATCCAGCCGGCACCCGCGTCTTCTTCGACCCGGGCTTGAGCGACGGCACCTGCGACTACTGCGCCCGTGGCGAGCACAGCCTGTGCGAGCGGTGGGAGATCCTCGGCGAGCACCGTGACGGCACCTATGCGCAGGCGGTCGTGATTCCCGAAGTCAACCTCCGGCCCATCCCGGAGGGCCTGAGCTTCGAGGAAGCCGCCGCCTTCCCGCTCGTGTTCCTGACCGCCTGGCGGATGGTCGTCTCCAAGGCCCGCGTCCTGCCGGGCGAGACGGTGCTCATTCTTGGCATCGGTGGCGGCGTGGCGCTGGCGGCCCTGCAGATCGCCAAGCACATGGGGGCTCGGGTCTTGGTGACCTCGAGCAGCCAGGAGAAGCTCGATCGCGCCCGGGCGATGGGCGCCGACGTCCTGATCAACCACAAGGCAACCGACTTCTCGAAAGAAGTCTGGGGCATCACCGAGAAGCGCGGCGTCGACGTCGTGATCGAAAACGTGGGAGCGGCGACCTGGGCCGGTAGCATTCGGGCGCTGGCACGAGGCGGCCGGCTCGTTACCTGCGGCGCCACCTCCGGCCCCAAGCCGGATGAGGACATCCGCCGCATCTTCACCAAGCAAATCACGATCTACGGCTCGACCATGGGAACCCGGCATGACTGGGAGCAGTTGAACCGGCTGCTGGCCGCCAGGACCTTGCGGCCCGTCGTCGACCGCACCTTCCCCCTCGAGCAGGCGGCGCAGGCGCAGACGCTCCTCGAACATGGGGAACACTTCGGCAAGCTCGTCCTGACCATTCCGCCGCTCTCGTGAAGCGCTCGACCGTGGCGGCCGCGCTCGCGCTGCTGCTGGTCGGATGCGGTCAGCCGACCGCCCACACGACGCCGACGGCATCACCCCGTCACACGCCCACCCCGAGCCCGACGCCGGTTCCGACACCGACGCCGCTGCCGCCGCCGCCGAACCTGGCTGCGGCTGGCGGAATCGGCCTGCCGGCGGGCTTTTCCGCCTATGTGTATGCGCGCGGCCTGGGCACCGTCACCGCGATGGCCGTCGGCCCGGATGGTCGCTTGTACGTGCTGAGCAGTGGCGGCTCGCTCGCTGTGGTGGCGTCGCCGGGCGCCGGGGCGCGCACCTTACTTTCCGGTCTGCCGGTCGCGCTCGGCCTGGCCTGGCGAGATAACGATCTCTACCTTTCGGTGCGCGGCAGCGTCCGCCGTTATCACCTCAACAACGGCACGCTATCGGGCGGTGGCGCGGTGGTCAGCGGCTTGCCCGTCAACCGGCATCAAAATGACTGGATTGTGCCAATGCCCAACGGCGACTTTCTCCTGGGGGTCGGGTCCACCTGCGACGTCTGCACCGAGGCGAATCCCAAAAGCGCGAGCGTGCTCCGCTTTCACAGCGACTGGAGCTACGCCGGGGTCGTCGTCCGGGGCGCACGCAATCCCTACGGTCTCGCGCTCCGCGCCTCGACCGGCGATGCCTACGTCACGATCAACGGCCAGGACAATCTCGGCGCTCAGCCCGCGGACCATCTGTTGCGAGTGACAGACGGCGAGGATGCGGGATGGCCGCGTTGCTGGCCGGCCTTTCCCGACGGCAGTCTTCATGGCAACTGCGCCGGCGTCGCTCCGCCGATCGCCGTGTTTGCCCCGCACTCGTCCGCGGACGGGATCGTGATCGACGACGGCGCCGAGTTTGGTGCGGATTACGCGGACAATGGCTTCGTCACGGAGTGGGGCACCAACGTCGGCGGTCCCACCGGTCGTCGGGTTATCCGCGTGGTGCTCGCCGGCGCGGGTGCAAGCGAGCACGGGCAGACAAG
>VBFF01000150.1 GCA_005889285.1 Chloroflexota bacterium | reverse complement strand
ACATGCGCAAAGGCATCGAGGCCGGCGTTCGCATCCTCGAGGCGGCCGGTGCGAAGGAAGTCTTCACCAGCCAGGCCGCCTACGTCAGCTACCGGCCCGGCCAGCGTGGCGGCATCGAGGCCTTCATGAACGACGTCGACCGTCATGGCTACGGCCCGGGCCAGATGAGCTACGTGAGCTTTCACCAGATGGGCACCTGCCGCATGGGCAATGACCCGGCGACGTCCGTGATCGGCCCCGATCACCAGGTCCATGTCGTCAAGGGCCTCTTCGTCGCCGATGGCAGCACGTTCCCCAGCGCGTCGGGCGTCAACCCCATGATTACCATCATGGCCATGGCCCATCGCGCGTCCCGATTCATCGCGGCCGCCTGCTAACGATGCAGGCGGCGGTTCAGACGAAACGGAACCCATGGATCATCCTGCTCGTGCTCTGCCTTGGCTTCTTCATGATCTTGCTCGATCTCACGATCGTGAACGTCGCGATTCCGAGCATCATCGACGGCCTGCACGCGGGACTCGACGAGATCCTTTGGGTGCTCAACGCCTACATCCTCGCCTACGCGGTGCTGCTGATCACCGCCGGCCGGCTCGGCGACATGTTCGGCGCCAAACGGCTCTTCCTCATCGGCCTCGCCATCTTCACGCTGGCGTCGATCGCCTGCAGTCTGGCGCAAAGCCCGACCCAGTTGATCGCGGCCCGCGTGATCCAGGGTGTGGGTGGCGCCATCCTGACGCCCCAGACGCTCAGCATTCTGACCAACATCTTTCCGGCCGACAAGCGCGGCGCGGCGTTTGGCATCTGGGGCGCGGTCGCCGGCGTCGCTTCTGTCACGGGCCCGACGCTCGGCGGGTTCCTCGTCACCAACTTCAGCTGGCAGGCCGTCTTCTGGGTCAACGTTCCTGTCGGGATCGTCGCCTTCGTCCTCGGGATCTGGCTGCTTCCCGGCATCCGCCTCGGCCGGGAGCAAAACCTCGATCCGGTTGGTGTGCTGCTCGCCAGCGGTTCCTTGTTCGCCGTCGTCTTCGGGCTGATCGAAGGTCAGCGTTACCACTGGGGCACCTTTACCGATGTCGCGTCGTTCGACGTCGCTGGCGGCCACTGGGGTCTCTTCAGCATCCCGAGCCTGTTCATCGCCAGCGCGATCCTGCTGCTGCTCTTCGTGCTTTGGGACCGGGCGCAGGACCAACCGCTGGTCCCGCTCTCGCTCTTCCGCGACCGCAACTTCAGCGTCGGCAACGGCCTGGCGGCCATCGTCATGTTCGGCATGATGGGCCTGTTCTTGCCGCTGACGATCTTTCTGCAATCGGTGCTTGGCTTTACCGCGCTCAAGGCGGGCCTGACCTTGGCCCCCATGCCCCTCACCTCGATGCTGGTGGCGCCCTTGTCGGGCCGCGCAACCGATCGGATCGGCGGCAAATACATCCTGATGTTCGGGCTGACCTGTTTTGCCGCGGGGATGGGGCTGGTGGTATGGGTCGCTTCGCTCAACGCCGGCCAGTCAACCTTCACTTTGCCGCTGATCCTCGCCGGGATTGGTCTCGGCTGCACCTTCGCTCCGATGACGACCGTGACCATGCAGCGCGTGAATCCGCAGCTCGCCGGTGCCGCGTCCGGGCTGCTCAACACCACCCGTCAGCTGGGTGGCGCGTTCGGCAGTGCCGTCGTTGGCGCCATCCTGCAGACCCGGCTGGCGAACGAGCTCGTTAGCCAGGCGCAGGCGCAGGCCGCGAGCCTGCCCGCCCCGTTTCGGTTGCCGTTTGTGCAGGGCTTTGCCAAAGCGGCGGGCGGCGTGCTCGAGGTCGGCCGCGGCCAGTCCGGGGTACCGCTCCCGGCCGGCATTCCGGCTGCCGAAGCGACCCAAGCGCAGCGGCTCGCGCATGACGTGTTTACCCAGGCCTTCATCAACGCCATGCGTCCCTCGCTCGTGGTTCCCATCGCGGTGTTGCTCTTCGGCGCCCTGCTGGCGGGCGCGATCACGGGCCGGCGAACCGCGTCGGCTCAGCGTCAGCGCGTGCCAGCTCCGGCCCCGAGCTAGACGCGCGGAACGCTCCATATACTGAGATTCATGCCCAGGCAGTGGCTGCCATTGTTCCCCTTGAACGCCGTGCTGTTTCCGCATATGGCGCTGCCGCTGCACATCTTCGAGCCGCGCTACCGGCAGATGATCGGGGACTGTCTCGAGGAAGGCCATAGCTTCGGCGTGGTCGCCATCCGCGAGGGGACTGAGACCGGCCCGGCAACCCCGTATGAGGTAGGCACACTGGCGAAGATCGTGCGCATCGATCGCCTGGACGATGGCCGGATGAACCTGTTGGTGATGGGTGCGTCGCGCTTTGAGATCGTGAAAACCGCCGACGATCGCCCCTATCTGCGCGGCCAGATCCGCATCATTCCCGAAGCAGGGGACGACCTGGATGAGACGGCGCGTCTGACCGAGTCGACCGCGCTCACGTTTCGCCAGTACTCGAACCTGTTGCGCGAGCTGGTCGGCCGGCAGCCGGACGACGCCGAACCGCCGATGGAGCCGGAGCTGCTCTCCTACCTGATTGCGGCTGCCCTGAACCTGCAGGTGCCGGAAAAGCAGTCCCTGCTGGCGGAGCCGCGAACCGATGCCCGCCTGACGCTCGAGCTCCGGATGCTGCGCAAGGAGATCGTCTTGCTCAAGCAGATGGTGGCGCACGCCGGCACCGCCGCCCCGGTGCGAACCTCCCTCAACTAGGTCTCAGGTCAATGACCGAGGGCATCCGGTCTGAGGATCGCGGACCAGACCTAATCGCACCGCCGCCGCTGCTTTACGCGGGTCCCTTGCTGGCCGGATTTGTTGTCGACCTTCTGCTTCCACTACCCCGGCTGTCCAGTGCTCTGCGCCTTGTTGGGCTGCCATTCCTGGCTGCGGGCGTGGCGCTTGCCATCTGGTTTCTGTTGTCGATGCGGCGAGCCGGCACCCCCGTGGACCCGAGGGAGGCCACCACGGCCCTCGTCCAGGCGGGACCGTTTCGATACACGCGCAACCCAGGGTACGTCGCATTTACTCTGATCTATCTGGGCGTGTCGTTACTTGTCGGCGCTCGCTGGCCATTGATCCTGCTGCCCGCCGTGCTGGTGATTGTTGATCGAGGCGTCATCCGGCGCGAGGAGCGCTATCTCGAAGAGCGGTTCGGCTCCGATTACATCGGGTACCAGCGGCGCGTTCGTCGGTGGCTATAAACCCGGTTGGCCCGCCGGCCGTTGACCATACGCCGAAGATGCTCGCTTAACTGGTGTGCAGATCGACGACCAAGCGCCAGGCGTAGCCTCCGGTCGCCGCTAGCGTGAAGGCCGTCACGCGCACCGGCCTTGCCAGGTCGATGGTGATGCTGCCGTCCGCGCCTTGCTGGACGCCTGGCTCCACTGCCGTCACGTGGTAGCTGCGGATGCCATTTACGGGCGCACCGGCGACGTTCGTGTCTTTGAACGTCACAACGACATGCAGGTCATCGGGCCGGGTGATGATCATCGTTGGCAAGCCATTGCCGTGCATGTCGAAGACCAGCCGCGTATAGCCGGCCACAGCCGTCCCCGGCCGGATGCGGAACATGGTGCCGCCGCTCACGCCGTTCCCCAGCGTGTACAAGACCGGCGCGGTCGAGGCGGAGACTGAGGCCGAGGCCGAGGCTGCTGGACTGGCGCTCGGTGAGGCAGACGCCCTCGCGGTTGCCGAGGGATGAATCGACTGCGTCACCGTTGCTGCCGTCGAACTGACTTTTTGGGGGGTTTTCAGCAGGCCGCCTTCGTAGAGAACCGCGGCAAGGAGCACACACGCTGCCGCCCCAAGACCGACGGCGATCCGCATCGCCGTATCGGGCTTTCGTGGCGGCGTGACTGCGACGGCCTCGCTCTCCTCATCGATGCGCAGCGCCGGCTCCTGATCGAAGATGACGTTGCTCGTCACCGGCACGGGGATTGGGACTGGAGCCGCCTCGAATGCTGCTGGGGCCGGCACCGGCTCCGGTTCCGGTTCCGGCTCGCGATCCCAGTCGGTGAAGTCGACCTGCTGATGCGAATCGACCGGCACTTCGCGCAAGGGCGGCTCCGCGGGCTCAAGGGCCTCGACAGGCTCGATCTCTTCGGGCCGCTCCGTCAATGCTGGGTAGAGCGGCTCGGGCACGGGAGACAAGGGCATCGGATGATCCTGCCAGGGCTCGTCGCGGAAGATCTCCCTTTCCAGCTCGGTCAAGAGGTCCGGAATACTGCTGACCTCCGGTCGCACGGCGGGCGGCAAGTCATGAGGCGCGGGAGCCACTGGCGCCGGCGGTGCGGGTGCGACCTCGAAGGATCGCATGCCTCCCTGGCTGCGCAGGCGGTCCGGGATGGCGAGCGCGAATGCCTGGTCCATCGCCGCCGAGCCGACCGTCGCGCTCGGCAGCCGGCCGACGCGTAACAGCATCTCGCGGAAATCTTCGACCCGCTCGCGACAGGCCTCGCAGCGACGCAGGTGGTCACGGGCCCATTCGAGATCCTTCCCATCGAGCCGGTCGTCGAGCACCGCACTCGGTGAAATCCGAGTGCAACGATTTCGATCAAAACTTGATGTAGTCATAGATCTCCCCCAGCTCGGCACGGCTACGGTCCAGCGCGTGCACCAGCTTGCGTGGGGCTACATCGACGACGTCGCCGAGTTCGTCGTATGAGAGCTTGACGAAATCCCTCAGGAGGATCATGGCACGCGCGTCGAACGGAAGGGCGGTCAGTGCCCGCTGCACGGTGTCGCGCCGCAGCGCGCGGCGTGCCTCGGGTTGGGGGAAGTCGTCGAGGTTGACCTGGGCGGTGCGCTGGCGCCGAAACCAGCGGCGAGGTCGAAGCACCGAACGGCTGAGCTCGGTGGCCGCACGAAACACGTCGGCCCGGCTGAGTCCCTCGTCGTTTGGGCGCTGGCGCAGGCCATCCGCAACCTGGCGAAAGGCCGCGCACGTGATCGCCGCGGCGCCGTCGATGTCGTCGATGAGACGAGCCACGTAGTTCAGAACCAGGGGGAAGTCCGAATAGAACCCGCGTTCTACGGACGCCGCCCGTGCGCTGAATGCTGGCGCTTCGACGTGTACCTGGTCCATTACTGGGACGGAGAGCGGATGCCTGCAGTCTAGTCAGGCAGCACCAATTCGTCAACTTGGAGTGAAATCAGGATGCGAACTCAGCTCGAAGGGACGAGCTCCACCAGGTCACCCAGCCCATAAAGCACCGCGAGCATCTCGCGCTCGGCCCCAAAAAGCGCCAGCGGCATGCCGATATCGGCTACGAAGACGCGGCCCGCGTTCGAGGCTCCGGCGAGCCCGGCCTTGGGTGCCACAAGCGTGACGGTCGCCGCGGCCCGGACGGCCGCATCGGCCCCCGCGCCGGTGTCCGCGTCCATTCCCGAGGGCACGTCGATCGCCACGATCGGGCGCCCGGTGGCATTCATCGCTGCGATGATGCCAGGAGCCGGGTCGCGCAGCGGCAGGCGGATCCCGGTGCCGAATAATCCATCGATCAGGACGTCGGCCGACGCATCGATGCCTTGCGGGGCGTTGGCAATGGGGATGCCGAGGCGCCGGATGGTGAGCGCGTGACGGCTGGCCAGGCTGTGCGCGTCCCGCGAGGGAACGATGGAGGCATTCACGATTGCCCCACGCTGCAACAGGAAGCGGGCCGCGACCAGTGCATCACCG
>VBFF01000149.1 GCA_005889285.1 Chloroflexota bacterium | reverse complement strand
ACTTTATCGACTTCGTCCGCCGGGTGGTCGAGGGCGCGAAGCCGACGGTTGGCGATCTGATCGGCGAGCTCAAGACCATTCCCGAAATGAAGGCCTCGCTGGTACAGCCGGAGCTCTGGCTGGGGAAGGCCGAAAACCCGATCGGGCGCTGGGTCGTCCAGATGGCGGCCGGAACCAATGGTGGCGCACCCGTCTATCGCACGTATTATGAGCACGGCATCAGCACCATCCTGGCAATGCATATCGACGAGCGGGACCTGCGGGAGCTGGAGCAGCTGCAGCGCCCCCAGGCGAACCTCGTGATCACCGGCCACATGCCCAGCGACTCGATCGGGATGAATCGGGTCATCGATGCGCTGGAGAAGCAAGGGCTCGAAGTTATCGCGGGCTCTGGAGTTATACGACCGTAGACCACCACGAGGAGGACCGCTTGGACGCATCAGCACCTCACGCATACGGCAACGAGGCGGAACGCCGCTATCACCTCCGGCGGCTGGACGACCTGCTGGAGGCGCTGGAGCGGCTGAACCTGGCCGAGGCCAAGACGCTGCCCGAGGCCGTGAAAGCCCGAATCGAGAAGGAAGGCATCACCGTCGAGGACGGGACGAGCTTCAGCCGCCTGATCGAGCTGGTGTGGGCGCAGCAGGAGAAGTACCTCATCGACCTCAAAGCGGACCGGCGCAAGGGATCCCGTCGCGTCGGCGACGGCGTCATCGCCTCGCATCGCGTCCTCGACGCCTTCATCCTGGGCCGACTCAACATCGCGGGTAAGCGCCGCCGCCGAATGACGGGCTAGGCGGCTTTGTAGCGGCCGAGCTCTTGCTCGAGTTGCTGGATGCGGAAGAGCAGCTGGTTGATGTAGCGCTCGCGTCCCATCAACCGCGTGTTCATCGACGCGGTCGCCTGCAGCTGCTTCCCAGCGCCGCACGTTCTGGATCGCCACCGCCGCCTGTTCGGCGAAGGCCTTGAGCTGCTCGAGGTCACCGGCGGGGATGGGGTTGAGGTTATCGCGGTAGACGTTGAGCACCCCGCTGATCTGGTCCGAGGCCTCGACCTCGGAGCGGTTCAGCAGCATGCCGTCGTCCATGGCTTCTTGCGCGGTCGACTCGCCACACAGCACCGAGACAATGGTCTTGAGTCCGGCTTTCTCGACGGTCTCCAGGAGGGCCTTGGGGAGCATCTCCTTGATCGGGGACACCCAGGGCTTGCCCGACCGCATGACATCCCCGGCGGCCGGCGCGCCCCAGGCGATCGGCTGCTGGACCACCTCGTCTGATACTCCGTGCGAGCCGACCACTTCTAGCTCCAACGTCTTGTGGTTGCGCAACGCCAGCAGGGCCGCCTTTCCCCCGATGAGTTCCCTCGCGCTGGAGAGCACGAACTCGATCACCTGCTTGCTGTCGTTCGCCGTCGAGAGCTCGCGGGCCTTGCGGACCAGCGTTGTCAGATGGTCCTCACGCTGCTTGAGGAGGTCGACCAGCCGCGCGTTGATCAACGCGTTGGCGGCGTCGGTCGCGACGCGCGCGAGGTTGCGCAGGTCGTGGTCGGTGAATGGGTCGCTCGCCGCGCGCGCCAGGGTCAAGACACCGAGACCCTCCTTGCCCGCCAGCAGGGGGACCGCGACAAACGACCGGGGTTGATGCTTGGGGTCCGATGCCTTGAAACGCGAGTCCGTCCGGCTGTCACGCACCAGCACGGGCTCGCGGTGCGACAGCGCCCAGCCGGCAATACCTTCGCCGACTTTGAAACGCGACATCTCGCTGATCGCGATCGGGCTGTTGCGAGCTGCCTCGACCTTCAGTTCTTCCTGCAACTCATCGACCAGGGCCAGCGTCCCGCGCTCGAAGCGGACCAGCTCCGAGGCGGCGTCCAGCACGCCGTCCAGGGCGCCGCGCCACTCGACCGAGGACGACAGCCGCTGGGCCGCCTTGATGGTGGCTTGCGATGTCTTGACGGCTTGCTCCGCCTCGGCCAGCTGCGCGCGAGCTACGTCCCAGCGGGCGGACAGCGCATCGAACTCCAGTTGCAGATGATGGTGCGCGGCCTTCGCCTCGAGCGCCCGCTCCAGGTCCGCCTGGAGTCGGCCGTTGGCGCGCTTCAGCTCGTCGGTTGCGGCTTGCAGGCCGTTGATTCGCACCTCAACGGCCTCCTGTTCCACCGTGAGCGCGGCAACCTCCGCGTCGCGGGACGCGATGGTTGCATGCGCCGTGGCGAGCTGCGCGGCGATGCGGTCACGGTCGGCGGTAGCGTTCGCCCGGCTCTTGGTCAGGTCGGCGAGGCGGGTCGTCAGGTCCTGCCGCTCCCGATCCAGTGCCTCATAGGCGGTCTGGAGGGTGGCGTGCGAGGCGACGATGTGCTCCAGTTCCTTGACCCGAGTAGCGTGCTGGTCGGCGACGTTGCGTTGCTCGGCAACCTCACTCTCCAGCGCCGCGGTGCGGCTCCGGTGCCGGCTGATCTCGTTTTCGGTCTGCTCGAGTAACTTCTGATTCCGCGCGAGCACCCGACCCTGTTGCCGGTGAGCCTTGAGAAGCTCGGCGAGGTCCTGACGCAGGCGTGCCTGGGTGGCGGTGGCTTCTTCGAACTGCAACTGCAAGGGGCGGCCGTCGGAGGCGGCGTCACCCGCCCGCCGCGCCGGGGTGGATGAAGGGAGCACATTCGGCTGAGCCGGGATGGCCGGTGGTGTTTTCGAGGCTACCGGCGGCAACGCCGGCTTATCCCCGGAGTCTCGCCGCCGAGTGAATGACCACCTCGGCATCGGTTAGTCCGCCGTGGCGCCCTGCGCCGCATCGCCGCCGGCGCGGCCGGTCTGTCCCTCGATCACCTGGAGGCCGCTTTGACCGAAGACCTCGGTCGGGAAGTCTTCGCCGTTGGCTTTCAACCTGGGGAGGAGCTTGGGTACAACGCCCGTCCAACGGAACGCCCCGAGGACATTGCCCTCCTCGTCGATGCCGGTCTGGTCGAAGAGACAGATGTCCTGCAGCTGAATCTGGTTGCCGTTGATTCCGGTGATCTCCGAGATGTGCGTCACGACGCGTCGCCCGTCGCGCAGCCGGGCCTGCTGTACCAGCAGGGTGATCCCGCCGACGATCTGTTCGCGGATGGCCTGGAACGGCAGGTCGGAGCCACCCATGATGACCATGGTCTCGATCCGGTTGATCGCATCCTTCGGACTGTTGGCGTGCACCGTGGTCATGCTTCCGTCGTGGCCGGTGTTCATCGCCTGGAGCATGTCGAGCGTTTCGGCGGCGCGGCATTCGCCGACCACGATGCGGTCGGGCCGCATCCGCAGGGCGTTGACGACGAGGTCCCGGATCGCGATCGCGCCGCGACCTTCGACGTTGGCGCTGCGTGCTTCCAGCGTGACCAGGTTGCGCTGACGCAGCTGCAGCTCAGCGGTGTCCTCCACCGTCACCACCCGCTCCGTGTCCGGGATGAAGTTCGAGAGGACGTTGAGCGTCGTCGTCTTGCCCGAACCGGTGCCGCCGCTGACCACCATGCTGATCCGCGACCGGACACAGGCGCGGATGAAGTTCGCCATGTCGTGGTTCAGCGTTCCAAAGTTCACCAGGTCCTGCACCTTGTAGGGGACGCGCGAAAACTTCCGGATCGTGATGCTCGAGCCCTGGACCGCCAGCGGAGGAATCACGATATTCACGCGCGAGCCATCGGGAAGGCGGGCGTCGACCATGGGCGAAGACTCGTCGACCCTTCGGCCAATCCGGGCGACGATGCGATCGATGACCTTGCGCAGCTCGCGTTCGTTCTCGAAGACCAGGTCGGATTGGCCGATCCGACCGCGGCGCTCGGTGAAGATCGTTTTCGGCCCGTTGACCATGATCTCGCTGACCTCCGGGTCCTCGAGCAGGGACTCGAGCGGGCCCAGGCCGAGGACGTCGTGCAGGATCAGCTCGGCGAGCTCGGCCCGGTCGTACTTGGTCAGCTTGAGCTTGGCCTCGTCGCAGTACTCGTCGGTGAGTTGTTCGATGCGACGCTGGATCACGTCGCTACTGACCGCGTCCGAGTTCTGGCCGAGGGCCGCGATCAGACGCTCATGGATCGTCCTCTTGATGGCGTCAACATTCGGGATGCGCGCCGCGACGTTCTGCGGCTTGACGACCAGGCTCGACAGACCCGGGACCGGAGCGGACTCGCCCTTGTCCGGCTTCTCCGGAAGCTTGCCTTTGTTGAGTTTGTCAACGAGCAGCATCGGGTCCTCCTGGTTTCATCGGCAACGCGGGCCGTACCGGGGAGCGTAGCCTGCGCCGGCCCCCCCGCTTATCCGCCGGTTAGCCCCTCTTTGGGCCGAACGGCGGATACCCGGCGCAAGCCTCTCCGTTAGCAAAACGTGCGTTCCGCTCGATTCCGTCGCAGGCCCCCACCCTGCCCTCCCCCAGAGGGGGAGGGAAACCCAAACCCTTTTAGCTGGCTTTGCGTTCCGGAAACTCGTCGAGCAGGCCATGCTGCGTCGCCCACACGGCGGCCTGCGCCCGCGAGCTGAGATTCAGCTTGCTGAGGATGTTCGAGATGTGGTGCTTGACCGTCTTGTCCGAGAGAAAGAGGTCGGCCGCGATTTGCTTGTTGGTCTTGCCGTGCGCCGCCAGCCGAAGCACCCGTTTTTCCTGGTCGGAGAGCGCGGCGCGGGCGACCTCGTCCGTGCTGGCCGCCATTTTCCGGATCCGTTCGAGCACCTTGCGCGTCACCTCGGGATCGAGCAGCGAGCGTCCCTCGGAAACGGCGATCACCGCATCGATCAGACCGGCCTTGTTGATCTCTTTCAAAAGGTAGCCGGACGCCCCGGCCATGATCGACTCGTAGACCGCATCCTCGTCGGCATAGGAGGTCAGCATGATCACCTTGCTCCCCAGGTTGCGCCCCAGGATCTCGCGGCAGGCATCGATCCCGCTGCCGCCCGGCATCCGGACATCGAGCAGGACGACATCGGGACGTAGCAAGGCGGCCTGGTAGACGGCATCCTGTGGGGAAGCCGCCTCACCGACCACACGGATTCGTGGGTCGGATTCGAGGATCGATCGCAGCCCAAGCCGGATCATCTCGTGGTCGTCGGCGATCAGCAGGCGAACGGTTCCGGTGTTCATCGGCTGTACGGAAACACCGCCTCCAGCCGGGTTCCCGCTCCCGGCGCACTTTCCAGCTCCAAGGTGCCGCCGAGCTCGCGCACACGCTCCTCGATATTGGCCAGACCGTGGCCCTCCTGGATCGCGCGCGCCGGCCTCGCATCGACATCGAAGCCGTGGCCATCGTCCTCGATGACCAACCGGGCCCCAGTGGCGCCGAAATCGAGCGAAACCGTCGCCCGCGTAGCCTCGGCGTGCTTGTAAATGTTGGCCAGTGTCTCCTGGATGATGCGGAAGAGGGCAATCGAGATCGCGGGCGAGAGCGCGTCCTCAGCGGGTGCGCCCACCTCGGCCTGCACCGGGACTCCGGTCGCCTCCTGGAACTGGCGGCAGAGATCCAGAACCCACTGGCCGATCTCTTTCTCCTTCATGATGATCGGCCGCAACTGGTAGATGAACGTCCGCATTTCCGAGAGAACGTGGTTGGTCTGCTGGATCGAGCTGGTCAGCACCGGTGCGACGGCGCCGGGTTGCTCGGCAACCAGGTCGCGCGCGTGCTCGAGCTGCAGCCCGAGCGCGTAGACATATTGGACGAGGCCGTCGTGCATGTCGCGGGCAATGCGGTTCCGTTCGGCGACCACGGCAATCTCGTTTTGCTGGTCCTGGACGCGCGCTTGCAGCCGGAGCCGCTCCATGCCGAGCGCGACCTGGCGACCGATCTCGTCCAGCAACTCCACCTCGGCGGGGGTCAGGCGGTCGGGGTCGGCGAAGCCGACGATGAGGGTGGCGATCATCTGGCCCTGCCAGCGAACCGGAACGGCCGCCAGCGCCTGCGCCTCGCTGTGCGACCAGAAAGCATCGTCGAACAGTGCCGGTCGGGCCGTCCGCTGCACCAGGAGCGGCCGAGCCGCCTCCTGCAGGGCAGCCAGCAGCGGCAGCGCCGTCACCGGCTGACTGCGAAGTGACTCCAGGGCGAAGGCGGGCGGATCCGCGGCATCGAATGCCGCCTCGATGATCTCGCCTTCCTCGTCTGGCAGGATGACGGCGGCGGCGGTGGCGCGCATGGCAAAAGCCACCTGTTTAACGGCCCGCTGGAGCAATTCCGTCGTCGTGACCGCCTCACTCCCAGCCTGGGCGGTGGCGAGGAGGGCTTCCGCGCGGCGCCGCGAGGCGCGTTCGGTCTCGAAGAGGCGAGCGTGGTCGATCGCCACGGCGGCCTGGCTGGCGATCGCCTCCACCAGCCGCTGATGTTCGGGGCCGAATGGCTCCTTGGCGGCGCGGACCAGGACCAGGGCGCCCAACAGGTTGTCCTGCGCGCGCAGCGGCGCGGCGAGCACCGTCTTAGCCCGGCGCTCGGGACCGGTCACCTTGTAGCGGGCATCTTTCGAGGAATCCTGGATCAATGCCGTCGCGCCGTGACGGACGACCCAGCCGACGACGCCCTCGCCCACCTGGAAGCTCTTTACCTCTTTCAGCTCCACCGGGACACCCAGGGCGGCTTTCACGTGCAGCTCGCGCCGAGCGTCATCGAGCAAAAAGATGGTGGCCGCATCGAAGGCAACCAGAGCATTC
>VBFF01000193.1 GCA_005889285.1 Chloroflexota bacterium | reverse complement strand
TGGGCGCGGGCGGCAATCCGACGATCGGTCGCGAGGCGGCCGAGGAGAGCCAGCAAGAACTCTCAGAACTGTTGCAAGGCGCCGACATGGTGTTCCTCACCGCCGGCATGGGCGGCGGGACCGGCTCCGGTGCGGCACCGGTGGTCGCGGAGATCGCCCGCAACAACGGCGCGCTCACCATCGGCGTCGTGACCAAGCCCTTTACCTTCGAGGGTTCGCGCCGGCGGGCGATCGCCGAAGAGTCGGCTACCACGCTGCGGGAAAAGGTCGACACCCTGATCATCATTCCGAACCAGCGGCTGCTGGACGTCACCGACAAGAAGGTGCCGTTCACAGAAGCGCTGAAGATCGCGGACGATGTGCTGCGCCAGGGCGTCCAGGGCATTTCCGACCTGATCGTCCAGCCCGGGTTGATCAACCTGGACTTCGCCGACGTCAAAGCGGTCATGTCCGGCCAGGGCGCGGCGCTGATGGGGATCGGCTTCGGGAGCGGCGATCAGCGCGCGGCCGACGCCGCCCGCGATGCCGTCGCCAGCCCCCTGCTGGAGACCTCGATCGACGGGGCGCGCGGGATCCTCTTCAACATCACTGGCGGCACCGACCTCACGTTGCACGAGGTCAACGAGGCGGCGGAGATCGTCCGTGCCTCCGCCGACAAGGACGCCAACATCATCTTCGGGACCGTCATCGACGAGAAGATGTCGGGCGAGGTCAAGATCACGGTGGTGGCGACCGGCTTCGTCGTCGGGGCCGAAACCAGCCGTGAGATCGAGGAGCAGTACAGCCGGCCGGCGCCGGTCGAAGACGTCCCGGTGTACAAGGGCTTCGATCCGTCCAACCTCGACATTCCCGCTTTTCTGCGCGGTCGCCGTTAACCTCTGCCCGAGGGGTGCCCCCTTCCCACCCCTCGGGTCCCTCTCTTTGAATGGCTGACCACAACATGTGGGATACTGGCCTGAGATGAAGTGCCCCTATTGTGGTCACATCGACCTCAAGGTGGTCGACTCCCGTGACTCCGATACGGGGGAGTCGATCCGTCGCCGGCGCGAGTGCCTGCAGTGCACCAAGCGCTTCACCACCTACGAGCGGATCGAGGCCGTGCCGCTCTACGTCATGAAGAAGGACGGCCGCCGCGATGGGAAAACCACCGCTCTTCCTCGCTCGCCAAGCGCGAGATCTCACCCAGTACGGTGGAACGCGTCGTGGACGAGATCGAGGCCGAGCTCCGAACCCGCGGCAAGGTCGAGATTCCCTCTCGTGAAGTCGGCGAACTGGTGATGGACAAGCTCCGCGGCCTGGACGAGGTGGCGTACATTCGCTTCGCCTCGGTCTACCGGTCGTTCATGGATCTCCAGGAAGTCAAGCACGAGATCGACCAGCTCCTCACCCGCGAAAAGCGAGGCTGAGGCCCTGGCAACCCTGGAGCTCGCCTCCGTCATCAGCGTCGCCGGATTTCCGGCCCGGCACGGGTTCAGCACGCGCGCGCTCGGGTCGATGGGCCTCACCGGGTCGACCGACCCGGACCTGGTGATGCAGCGGCGCCAGCAGCTCGCCGACCAGCTGGGCTTCGACCTGACCCGCACCTTGATGACCGTCCAGGAGCACGGCGCGAACGTCGTCACCTTCCATCGGCGGCAGCCGGAAGGCGGGCAATGCGT
>VBFF01000148.1:6158-7667 GCA_005889285.1 Chloroflexota bacterium | reverse complement strand
CCCGGACAGGTGCTGCGGATTCCGATCTCACACGGTGAGGGCAACTACTTCGCCGACGCGGAGACGCTCGATGCGATCGAGCGCAATGGTCAGGTGGTCTTTCGTTACTGCGGCCCCGACGGCCGGGTCACGGCCGACGCCAATCCGAATGGGTCACTCCACAACATCGCCGGGATCGCCAACGCTCGGGGCAACGTCGTCGGCATGATGCCCCATCCGGAACGGGCCTGCGAGCCGCTCCTGGGTAGCGATGATGGGCTGGCCATCTTTCGCTCGGCGATCCATGCCTTGGCCAGGGTGCCGGCCTGATGGCCGTCGCGATCAAGCCGGAACAGCTGCGGGCGGTGGCGTTGAATGCGCAGGAGTACCGCGCAATCGTGCAGGCGCTCGGACGCGACCCCAACGACCTGGAGCTTGGAATATTTGGCGCTCTCTGGAGTGAGCACTGCGCCTACAAGACGTCGAAGGCATTGCTGCGCCAGCTTCCGACCGAGGGGCCGAACGTCCTCCAGGGACCCGGCGAGAACGCCGGCGCCGTCGACATTGGCGATGGGCTTGCCGTCGTCTTCAAGATCGAGTCACACAATCATCCCTCGGCCATCGAGCCCTACCAGGGGGCGGCCACCGGGGTTGGCGGAATCCTTCGCGACGTCTTCGCCATGGGCGCGCGGCCGATCGCCATCCTCGATGCGCTCCGTTTCGGTCCACTCGATTCGGGTCGCGGCCGCCACCTGTTTCAGGGGGTCGTCGCCGGCATCGGTGGCTACGGCAATTGCTTCGGTTGTCCAACCGTTGGTGGCGAGGTGTACTTCGATGAGGGCTACGCCGACAATCCGATCGTCAACGCCATGTGTGTCGGCCTGGTTCGTCATGAGCGCTTGCGACGCGCCAGCGCCGACCGAGCCGGTGACGTCGTCCTCCTCGTCGGTGCCGACACCGGGCGTGATGGGATTCACGGCGCGACCTTTGCCTCGGTCGAGATGGACGAGCGATCGGGGGAGCGCCGACCCGCCGTTCAGGTCGGCAACCCATTTCTCGAGAAACTGCTCTGCGAAGCGTGTCTGCAGCTCAACGACCTGGATGGCGTCACCGCCATCCAGGACCTGGGCGCGGCCGGCTTGACGAGTGCGGCCGGCGAGCTGGCCCACCGTGGCCGGCGCGGAATCGATATCGACGTCGACCGGGTGAGCCGCCGCGAGATCGGCATGTCCGCCTACCACGTCATGCTGTCCGAGTCACAGGAACGCATGCTGGTCGTGCTGCGGCCGGACGCGGAGGCGTCGGCACGCGAGGTCTTCGACCACTTCGAGCTACACGCGGATCGAATTGGGACGATCACCGGCACGGGACGGATGCGCGTGCGCGAACACGGCATGGTGGTCGCGGATCTGCCTTTGAAGGCCTTGATCGACGGCGTCCCACTCCGCTCGCCGGCGACCGCCTTTGCGGAGAAGCGCCCGGTGCCGGTGATGCCGATGGTCGAGGAGCCGGAAGCCATCCTGCTGGACT
>VBFF01000148.1:0-6112 GCA_005889285.1 Chloroflexota bacterium | reverse complement strand
GCTGCGCGTGCCCGCCACCAACAAGGGCCTGGCACTGACCACCGACGGCAATTCGCGCTATGTCGCACTGGACCCGTACGAGGGCACCAGGGCGGCGGTGGCTGAGGCCGCCCGCAACCTGGTCTGCACCGGGGCCCGCCCCATCGCGGTCACGAACTGCTTGAACTTCGGCAATCCGGAACGGCCGCTGATCTTCGGCCAGCTGCAGGAGAGCGTCCGGGGCCTGGCCGACGCCTGCCGCGCCCTGGAGCTGCCCATCGTGAGCGGCAACGTCAGCCTCTACAACGAGACCAGCGAACGGAATATCCCACCGACGCCCGTGATCGGGATGGTCGGCCTGCTCGATGACCTGTCTCTTCGGTGCCCGGCCGGGTTCCGAGACGATGGCGATATCGTCTTCCTCCTGGGCGAGACGCGCGAGGAGCTCGCCGGAAGTGAGTATTTGCGACTCCTGGGCGCGCCTCTCGAAGGCCGACCACCAATAGTGAGCTTCGAGGCGGAGCGTCGTCTGCAAGCGGCGATGCTCGATTCCATCGGCAGAGGGGTGCTACGCTGCGCCCACGATGTTTCCGACGGAGGCCTGCTGATCGCACTGTCGGAGAGTGCCCTTTACGGTGGCCGCGGGCTCCGCTGCCCCGGTATCGCCGGGCCGGTCAGCCGCGAGGCCGCCTATTTCGGTGAGTCGCAGGGTCGAATCGTCGTTAGTGTCGCGCCGCGCCGCGTTCCCGAGCTGCAGAAACTGATGGCCAAGCATCACGTGCCACTGCAGGCGATCGGGGTGGTTGGTGGCGAGGATCTCCAGATCGGGTCCGACATCCGCATCTCGCTGGAAACGCTGCGGCAAGCATGGGAGACGCCATTTTGATGCGCCACCTGATGGCCGACGAACGGATGCACGAAGAATGCGGCCTGTTCGGCATCGACGCACCCGGTGAGGACGTCGCCAATCTGACCTATTTCGGACTCTATGCGCTGCAGCACCGCGGGCAGGAGAGCGCCGGGATCGCGACCAGCGATGGCCAGGCTCTCCGGATGCACAAGGACATGGGCCTCGTGGCGCAAGCCTTCGACGCCGAGGCGCTCGAACGTCTGACCGGCCACCTCGCCCTGGGTCACACGCGCTACTCGACGACCGGATCGAACCGGCTCGAGAACGCTCAGCCCATCGTCGTCGAACATCCGCAGCTCGGCAGCGTCGCCATCGCCCACAACGGCAACCTCACGAACACGCAATTGCTGCGCGACGACCTCGAGCATCAGGGCGTGCGATTCAAGACCTCGAGCGACACCGAGGTCCTCGCCGAGTTGGTCGCGCACACCGGCGGAGATGACATCCTGTCGGTCTTGCGCCGCGCGCTGCCGCGGTTGCAGGGTGCCTATTGCCTCCTGTTCCTGACCAAAGACGCGCTGGTGGGCGTTCGTGACCCGCTCGGGATCCGCCCGCTGTGCCTGGGACGCCTACCGGACGGCGGTGCCATCATCACCTCGGAGACCTGCGCGCTCGACACCGTCGGCGCCGAGTTCGTGCGCGAGATCGAGCCGGGCGAGGCGGTCATGCTCGGTCGCGGCGAGCCGGTGGCGCAGCAGCTGATGCCGTCCCCGCGCAAGGCGATGTGCATGTTCGAATTCATCTATTTCGCGCGGCCGGACTCGCACCTGCAGGGGCAGTCGCTCTACGAAGCCCGTCGCAACATGGGCCGCGAGCTGGCCCGCGAGGCGCCGGCGGACGCCGACATCGTCATCTCGCTCCCGGACTCCGGCACGCCGGCCGCCGTCGGCTTCGCCGAGGCCAGCGGCATCCCCTACAGCGAGGGGTTGATCAAGAGCCGCTACATCACGCGCACCTTCATCCAGCCCAATGAGCGGCTGCGCAACATCGGCATCAAGTTGAAGTTCAACCCGCTTCGCGAGATCCTCGAGGGAAAACGCGTCGTGCTCGTCGACGATTCGATCGTGCGCGGCACGACCAGCCGCAAGATTGTGGAAGAGTTGCGCCGCGCCGGGACAAAGACCGTGCATTTCCGCGTGAGCAGCCCGCCGATCCAGTGGCCCTGTTTCATGGGCATCGACATCGCCAGCCGTTCAGAGCTGATCGCCTCCGGCCGCAGTGTCGAGGAGGTGGAGCACCTGATCGGCGCCGACTCGTTGAAGTACTTGAGCAAGGCCGGCCTGTTCCGAGCGGTGAAGAATGTCAGCGGGTTCTGCATGGCCTGCTTCGATGGCGACTATCCGGTCCCGGTTCCGGTGCAGCTCGAGATGGACAAGTTGGCGTTGGAGACGGTGGCGCGATGACGACCTACCGCGATTCGGGCGTCGACATTGACGCCGGCACCCGGGCGGTCGAATTGATCAGGCCGCTGGCGGCCTCGACCCAGGGTCCCGAGGTGCTCGCCGGCGTGGGCCCCTTCAGCGGCCTCTTCGCGCTCGACACCCATCGCTACCGGCAGCCCGTCCTGGTGGCGAGCACCGACGGCGTTGGCACCAAGGTCTTGCTGGCGGCCGGCGCGGGCCGTCACGGCCAGATTGGCGCGGACCTCGTCAACCACTGCGTGAACGACGTGCTGACGGCGGGGGCGGAGCCGCTCTTCTTCCTGGATTACGTGGCGACCGGTGTCCTCGACCCGCCTGTCGTGGCCGAGGTCGTCGGCGGGATGGCCGATGCCTGCCGGCGGGTCAGCTGCGCGCTGCTCGGCGGCGAGACAGCGGAGATGCCGGGCCTCTATCAGCCGGCCACCTATGACATCGCCGGCTTCATGGTCGGGGTCTGCGAGCGCGATGCGGTCATCGACGGCACCTCGATCCGCGAGGGCGACGCCCTCCTCGCCCTTCCCTCGACCGGCCTGCACACCAACGGCTACAGCCTGGCTCGCCGCGTCATCCCACGGCAGGCCTTGACGCAAACGATTCCGGGCACGGGAGAGACGGTGCTGGAAGCCCTGCTCGCCCCTCACCGCGCCTATCTCGATCCGGTTCGCCGCCTGCGGGAGGCGGTCAACATCAAGGGACTCGCGCACATTACCGGCGGCGGCATCATCGGCAACCTGCCGCGGATCCTGCCGGTCGGCCTGGGAGCCCGCATCCAGCGCGGCGCCTGGCCGGAGCCGGCCATCTTCTCCTACCTGGCGCCCTTCACTCCTGACGAGGAGATGTGGCGAACCTTCAATATGGGAATCGGGATGATTGTGGTGGTCGACGAGGCCAGCGCCGCGACGGCACTCCGGATTCTTGACGGTGAGGTGTTCGTGGTCGGCGACATCGTGGCGTCCGCGCAGCGGCGTGTCCAAATCCTAGAGTGAGCCGGCTCCGGGTTGGCGTCCTGGTTTCGGGCCGGGGCAGCAACCTGCAGGCCCTGATCGAGGCCGCAAAAGATCCGCTCTATCCCGCCCGTGTCGTGATGGTGTGTGCCAACCGTGAGTGCCCCGCGCTCGAGATCGCGAAGAAGGCCGGCATCTCGCGCCAGGTGTTTCGCCTGGCGGCCTTTCCCGATCGCAAGGCGCGTGATTGGGAAATGGTGCGGAAGCTTCGCCAGCACGGTGTCGAGCTGGTCGTCTGCGCGGGCTATGACGCGATCCTGGAACGGGCCTTCACCCGCGAATTCGAGGGGCGGGTCATCAACATCCATCCGTCCCTGCTTCCCGAGTTCGCCGGCACCATGGACGCGGTCCGGATGGCGCTCAACGCCGGCGTCGCCGAAACCGGCTGCACCATCCACGTGGTGACCAAGGATGTCGACCAGGGGCCGATTCTCGCCCAGCGCCGCGTCGAGGTGCGGCCGGACGACACGGTGGAAAGCCTGCGCGAGCGCATCCAGGCGGAGGAGCATGGCTTGCTTACCGAGGTCGTGCGGCGGCTCGCGGGACAGCCCCTTCCGTTGCCGTCGTGAACGCGCTTCTCAGCGTTTCGGACAAAAGCGGACTTAGCGAGTTCGCCCGCGGGCTCGCTGGCCTTGGCGTCACGATCTACGCGACTGGCGGCACGGAGCGCGCACTGCGCGAGGCGAACGTGCCGGTCCACCCGCTGCAGGAGTTGACAGGGTTCCCGGAAATGCTCGATGGGCGGGTGAAGACGTTGCACCCCAACGTCCACGCCGGCATCCTGGCGCGCCGCGACGAGCCGCGGCATCTGCAGGAGCTCGCCGAACGCGGGCTGAAGCTGATCGACCTGGTGGTGGTCAATCTCTATCCCTTCGTGGAGACGGTGTCGTCCGGCGCCGACCGCGCGCAAACCATCGAGTCGATCGATATCGGCGGCGTGACTTTGCTGCGCGCGGCGGCCAAGAACCACGACCACGTCCTTCCGGTGGTGCGGCCGAGCGATTATCCGGCCGTCCTTTCCGCGCTCAAGGACCCGGGCGGTGTTCCGGCGTCACTTCGGCGTCATCTTGCCGCGGTCGCGTTCGGTCATACCGCCGCCTACGACGCCGCCATCGGTGAACACCTTCGCGGGCCAAACGCGGCGACGACGTTGCCGCAGGACTTCACCCTCGGCGGCCACAAGGTGCGCGACCTCCGCTACGGCGAGAATCCTCATCAGTCGGCCGCCCTCTACCAGACCGCCGCCAGCGGCGGTATCGCCGGCGCGAGGCAGTGGCAGGGACTCGAGCTCTCCTACAACAACCTGCTCGACGCCCAGGCGGCCTGGTCGCTCGTGGCGGACTTTCCGGATGTCGCGGTGGCCATCATCAAGCACGCGAACCCCTGCGGCGTGGCCTTCGGAAAGGGTGCGGCTGAGGCCTTCGATCGCGCGCTCAACTGCGATCGGCGATCGGCCTTCGGCGGGATCGTCGCCTTCAACCGGCCGGTCGACGCGGCCGTTGCCCAGGCGCTGATTGGATCGTTCTTCGAAGTGGTCGTCGCCCCCACGTTCGACGAGGCGGCACTTCAGGCGATGACCTCCCGCCCGAAGCTGCGGGTCCTGCAACCCGGGCCAGGGCCGGCGCAGCTGGACCTCGATGCGCGGCCCATCACCGGCGGCTTCCTGGTGCAAACGGCTGATCAGACTGGCGGTACGTTGGGTGAGTCGCGCGTCGTCACGGCGAAGGCTCCCGATGACGCGACCTTCACTGACCTGCAGTTCGCGTGGACGGTAGTCAAGCATGTCCGCTCGAACGCGATCGTCATCGCCCACGAAGGCGCGGCGGTCGGGATCGGCGCCGGTCAGATGAGCCGGGTGGAGGCGGTCGAGCTTGCCGTCCACCGTGCCGGACCGCGAGCGGCCGGCTCGGTGCTGGCCAGTGATGGCTTCTTTCCATACCCCGACGGTGTGGAGGTCGCGGCCAGGGCCGGCGTGCGCGCCATCGTCCAGCCAGGTGGATCGGTCAAGGACAGCGAGGCGATTGCCGCCGCGGACAACGCCGGTATGGCGATGGTCTTCACTGGCGAGCGTCACTTCAAGCACTAAGCTTGAGTCCCGTGATCAAGTCGGAGTCGACGCACCGGGTCTCAGCCGGTCCGGATGTCTCGCTCGACGAGTTGCAGCTGGCGGTGCGCAACCACTCGCTGCCACTCGAGGCCCTGCGATACCCGATCACGCCGATCGGCTTGCACTATCTGCTGACCCACTTCGACATCCCTCAGGTCGATGCCTCGGATTGGCGGCTGGGGATCGGCGGCCACGTGCGCCGCTCCATGACTCTGGCGCTGGACGACATCCGTCGCCGGCCGGCGGTGACCCGTGCCGTGACGCTGGAGTGCGCCGGCAACGGCCGCGCGAACCTTTCCCCTCGCCCGCTCAGCCAGCCATGGCTCTTCGAGGCGGTCGGGACCGCCGAGTGGACGGGCACGCCGCTGCGATCGCTGCTCGACGAGGCCGGGCCGCTCGAGGGGGCCGCCGAGGTCGTCTTCACGGGCCTGGATCGCGGTGTCCAGGGTGGGATCGAGCAGCACTACGAGCGAAGCCTGAGCCTGGCGGAGGCAAATCGCGACGAGATCCTCCTCGCCTATGCGATCAACGGCCAGCCACTCCCGCCGCAACACGGCTTTCCATTGCGGCTCGTGGTGCCGGGGTGGTATGGCATGACGCATGTCAAGTGGCTCCGGTCGGTCACGGTGGCGACGCGGCCATTTCGCGGCTATCAACAAGAGCCCGCCTATCACGTCACCAGCACCTGGGA
>VBFF01000147.1 GCA_005889285.1 Chloroflexota bacterium | reverse complement strand
CGCGGTCACCAAACAGGCGCAGCTGGAGCAGGAATGGCAGAAGTCGCGGGTCGAGCTCACCCAGGAGAAGGCGCGGCTGCAGGGCCTCACGGCGCAGTTGCAGGAGCAGCTGAAGACCGTCCAGGGCGAGGTCGAACCCCTCAAGGCCGGCCGCGAGAAGTGGCAGGCCGAGCGGCAGCGGCTGATCGCGGACGTCGCCCGGCTGGAGCAGGGCGCGCAGGCCGCCGAAGGACAGTACAAAGCCGATCGCAAGCTGCTCCAGGGACAGCTGGAAGAAGCGCGCAAGAAGGGGGCCGACCTCGCCGGCGAGAGCGGCCGCAAGGCCCAGGAGTGGACCGGCCGCGAGCAGCGGCTCACCGCCGAGAAGAACGGGCTCAAGGTCGACCTGGAGCGGATCCAGGCGCAACTCTCCGACATGATGTCGCAGACCAACGACCTCCAGAGCCGGCGCGCCGGCGAAGCCAAGGAGTTGGAGCAGGCCTGGCAGCGGGAGAAGGCCTCCCTCAAGACGCAGCTCGAGGAGGCGCGCAAGGTGGCCGGCAGCGGGCCGCCGACCAGCCAGGTGCTGGCGCGCTATGAGGCGGAGAAGCGTGCCATGCAGGCGCAGCTGGAGGGCCTCAAAGTGGAGTTGAGCGCCAGCGGCAAGAACAAGGACGCGGCGCCGGCGCTGAGCCAGGCCAAGCGCGACTTCGAGGCCAAGTTCCGCGTCATCTACGACCAGAGCCACGACCTCAACTCGCCGCTCAACGCGATCATCGGTTTCTCGGAGATCCTGCTCGACGAAAAGGCGAACAAGACGACGCCCGAAGAGCGGCGCGAGTTTGTCGCCCACATCAACGAAAGCGGCAAGCGCCTGGTGGAGCACATCCGCGAGCTGATCGAGTTCGCCAAGCAGGAGGCCGGCATCCAGGAGCGTCCGGTCCAGCTGGTGCCGCCGGCCGGTGGGTCCAGCTCCAGGGCGCCGGTGATCCTGGTGGCGGACAACGATCCTTCGGTGCGGGACCGGATCGAGCCCTTCTTGAGTCACGCGGGTTACGAGGTAGGCGTTGCGCAAAGCGGTGCAGCTCCAGCCGCTTGCCGTCCTGATCGATACCCAGCTCCCGCCCAACGGCGGCAGTGGCCTCGTCTACGACCTGCGCCGCGAGTCGAAGACGAAGGACATCCCGATTGTGCTGACCTCCAAAGTCAACAAGGAGTCACTGCCGTTCGATATCGGTCAGGCCGACTTCCTCACCAAGCCGATCGACCGGCAGCAGCTGCTGCAGATGATGGTGAAATTCGACCTGCTGGCCGACGGCAAGAAGGGCAAGAAAACGCCGTCGTCGATCCTGATCGTGGACGACGACCCGCAGAACATCCGGCTGGTCAAGGCCATGCTGAAGCCGTTCAACATGGAGATCATGGTCGCCGACGGCGGCAAGGCGGGCCTGGAGCTGGCCCTCAAGAAGAAGCCCGACATGATCATCCTCGACCTGATGATGCCCGACGTCGACGGCTTCGAAGTCGTCTCCAAGTTGCGCGAGGACCCCGCGGCCAGCCAGATCCCCATCCTTATCTATACGGCGAAAAACATCAGCAGCGAAGATCGGGAGCGTCTGCAGGGCAATATCCAGTCGATCATCCAGAAGGGGGACTTCGGCAAGGACCGCTTCCTGGAGATGATCAACAACCTTCAAACCACCCAGGCCGCTTAGGACGCGGGGGCTCGCATGACTGCCCTCGACCGCCAGTTCGTCCGGCTCCGCTTCGGTGCGCTCGCCATCCCCATCGGCCTGCTCTTCTGGCTCGATTCGGCCTCCGTGCCGATCACCATCCTGCTTGCCGGGTTGCTGGCCGCCTACAACGGGGTGGCGGCACTCGCCATTCAGAAGAAGTCCGTTCCACGCTTCACCCGGCCGATGGCCGTCTTGCTCCTGGTCCTGGATCACCTGGTCGTCAGCGGCTGGATCCTCCTCTTCGCGACGCCGTCGTCGAGCCTTCCCTACCTGCTCTACGCGCTGGTCGCCGCCGAAGCCGTCTTCCGCTTCGACCTCTGGGGCGGGATCGGGACCAGCCTCTTCTTCACGGTCGGCATCATCCTCTTCCAGACCAGCGATCTGGGCCTGGCCATCTCGGTGCGGGACTCGATCCTGCGGGCCATCCCGACCGTCGCCGTCATCACCGGCCTGGGCGCCGCGGTGCGCGCGATGAATACCGAGATTCGTGGGACGCGACGGCGGCTCGACCAGACCGAGCAGCTGCGCAACGTGCTGGGCGAGCTGGTCGGCCAGCTCGACGTCTCGCGCATGCTCTATACGGTCATCCGTTGCGGACTCGAAATTCTGCAAATGGACTCGGGGGCGATCGTTCTACTCGACGAGGACCGTGGGGTCTTTACGCTCCGTGCGGCGGTTCATCTCCCGGAAGCGATCGAAGGCACGGCGATCTCGGCGGGCGACGGGATCGTGGGACGCGTGGTCCGGGAGCGGGGCTTCGTAACGCTGGACCAGTCGCCGCTCTTCGACCTGCCGGCGCTCAATACCGCCGGCTACTCCTGGGTCTTCGGGACGCCGGTGCTGCTCGAAGGCAAGGTCTCCGGGGTGTTGCATCTGCAGACGCGTGAAAGTGAGCGGCGTCTCACCCGCTGGGAGAAGGAGGCGCTGGAGGTCCTCGCCCAGCAATTGGCGGTGGCGCTGCGCAACGTGCGCCTCTTCGAGGAAACCGAAAAGCGCGCTCGTCGCCTGGAGCTACTCAACCGATCGATCGACCAGATGAACCAGAAGCTGTTCGAGCCGGAGCTGCTCGATATCATGGCCACCGCGCTGACCGGCAACCTCGGGTTCGCGGCAGCCCAGATCTGGCTGTTGGAGCAGAGCGACGGTGCGCTCTGGCGGCGGGCCGGTCATCACACGACGCGCAACGCGCCGCCGGTTCCCGGACGGGTGGAGCGCGGCATGGGGGAGATCGGCCAGGTGGCCGAGCTGCGTGTGCCGATCGTCACTAACGACCCGGCCAACCACCGCCAGCTCTCGCTCAATCCCTGGATGTCGGAAGAAGGCATCCAAGCCTTCGCCGGCTTCCCCATGGTGGTCGGTGAGCAGTTGCTGGGCGTGCTCGCCATCTACCACCGCCGCCCGCTGGATCGCAACACCATCGAGCTCCTCACCCTCTTTGCGCAGCACGCCGCAACCGCTATCCAGGAGGCGCACCTCTTTCACCTCGCGACCGAGCAGACGGCGCGACTGGGGGCGGTCAACGCCGAACTGGAACGCGCCAACCAGCACAAGGCGGAGTTCCTGGCGAACATGAGCCACGAGCTGCGCACCCCCTTGAACTCGATCCTCGGCTTCTCCCAGCTGCTGCTCGAGGGCGACGGCGGCATCCTGACCCGCGACCAGCGCCAGGACGTGGACATCATCGCCCAGAACGGACAGCACTTGCTGGTGCTCATCAACGACCTCCTGGATATTTCCAAGCTCGAGGCGGGAAAAGCGCAGCTCCACCGCGGCGAGGTCGAGGTCGAGCCGCTGATCTCGGAGTGCGTCGAGAGCGTCAGCTCCCTGGCCAAGAACAAGAAGCTCGAACTGAGCGCCACCGTCTCCACAGAGGTCGGGCGCGTCTTTGCGGATGGCCCCAAGCTCAAGCAGGTCCTGCTGAACTTGCTGGGCAACGCCATCAAGTTCACCGAGGCGGGCAGCGTGCGGGTCACGGCAGAACGCCAGGGCGCGGAGCTGTTGATCAGCGTCCGCGATACCGGCATCGGTGTCCCGCCGGACGACGCCGAGCGCATCTTCGAGAGCTTTCAGCAGGGTCAGAGCGGGATCAGCGGCAAGTACCAGGGCACCGGGTTGGGCCTGGCGATCTCCCGCCGGCTGGTGGAGATGCACGGCGGCCGGATCTGGGTGAAGAGCACGCCCGGCCAGGGCAGCACGTTTACCTTCACCATCCCCCAGCGGGCCGTTCCCGAAGTCATCGACCTCACGACCGCCGCCTGAGCATCCCCGGTGGTGTTGGAGAAACCATCGAGCGGCCCGGCCGTTGTCGTACGTGTCAGCCATGAGGCGTCTCCCGCTGCGATTGCTCGTAGGCGCCATCGTCTTCGGCGTCCTTGCCGGCTGCGGACCGGGCGTGAACCCCGGCAACCTTGGTCCGCATGAACTGGTCGTTGCCTATTACGCGAGCCTCCAGAAGGGCGACACGAGTGCCGCCCGGGCCGACCTCGCCCCATCGTTGGCGGCCCTTCAGGACTCGTCCGTTGACGCCGACTCCAGGAACCTGCAGAGCCTTAACAGCGTGGTCGTTGGAGAGGATCAGCCTACTGGCACGGCTGGCACGGCATTCCAGAACTACGCCGAGCTGAGGGAGATGGCGGTGAGCTTCGATGCCCTTTACAAGCAAGAGATCACGAGCCACAACGGACGCCAGACTCGCTTTGTCATCGTGGGCCGGCCGACACTGCAATCATCGTGGCGGATCGTCTCGATTGGCACTGGCCCCTAACGGCGGTTACCCGAGCAATCCGCTGATGAGCGCGATGGCGACGAGCACCATCACGCCGGCCGCGGCGAACTGCAGGGGCCGCTCCGGAATCCAGGCACCCAGACGATTGCCGAGGGCGACGGCAATCGCGGAGACGCCCCAGAGGGCCAGGGTCGAGGCGACAAAGACGACGACCGGCTGCTGATAGCGGGCCTGGAGCGCCGCCGTGGCGAGTTGGGTGAGGTCGCCCCACTCCGCGACGAAGACCACGGTGAAAGCGGTCATGAACGGTCGGCGGTGTCGAACCTCCTCCTGCTCGACCGCCCGCTCCTCATCGGCCTCGTCCTTGCGGAGGTTGCGGCGAACCAGGAGCGCCGCCATGCCGAGGAAGAGAATCCCTGCCCCGATCCGAATCGGTTCGCGAGGAAGCAGGCTCAAGAGTGAGCCGGCCGCGACCGCGACAGCGCTCTGAATGACGAACGCGGCCGCCGCACCGAGAAAGACGGGCAGAGGCCGATGGCGCGTCGCCAGTAGCAGGGCGGCCAGCGCCGTCTTGTCGGGCAGCTCGAGCAGGAAGATGACGGTGAAGACCGTGAACCCGAGACCCAGCGCGTGCGTCACTGGGGAGGAAGTCTAAGCGCGGACCGCGTCGTCGCTCAGTGGAGCCAGAGCGGGAAGGAGAGGACGAAGACCAGCAGGCCGAGGCCGAGGGTGCGGAGGCTCATCCTGCCAGCGCCATCGGTTCTTGCCCGGCGGGGTAGTTGACCTTGGCGCTGAAGCGATATCCAACACCACGCTTGGTCTGGATGTAAACCGGTTTGCTGGGATTGGCTTCGATCTTGCTGCGCAGCCGCGAGATGTGAACGCGCAGCCCTTCCTCATAGGCTTCCTCGTCGCCGGCCCAGGCCTTGGCGAGCAGGGTTTCGTTGGTGACGACCCGCCCGGCATTCCGGACCAGGAGAAAGAGCAGCTTGGACTCGGTCGGCGTGAGGGTCACCTGCTGGCCCTTCACGCGCGCCCAGTGCTGCACGAAGTTGATCTGGAGCTCCTGGTCGATGACGACCTCGGGCTGCTCCACGCCGGCGGACTCACCGTAACGGCGCAGTACCCGCTGCACGCGCGCGACCAGCTCTTCCTTTTCGAATGGCTTGACGATGTAGTCCTCGGCGTACATCTGCAGGCCTTCGACCTTGCTCTCGATGGCTGCGACGGCGCTGAGGATGACGATGGGGACGTCGAGGTGGCTCTTGATGCGGCGGCAGAGTTCGAAGCCATCCATTTCCGGCATCATCAGGTCGACGACGACCAGATGCGGGATGCCCTCGTGCAGCTTGCGCAGTGCTTCGGGGCCACTCCCGGCGGTCATGACCTCATAGCCCGCGTGCTCGAGGATCCGCTTGAGGATCTCGCGCGCCATGGCATCATCGTCGACGATCAGAATCCGGTAGCGGTTGACGATATTTAACCCCTCTCTTCCGGCCGCCATCGCTCGTCGCGCTGCGGACCGGCCGCCATGGATTTGGACCTGCGGTTGCTGGCTCAGGTCCGACTGGAGAGCCGGCAAAGATATATGGCCCTCGTCATTCATTTCCTTACGATTCCTCTTTACGATGTGATGACTCTTGTCGCGTCAGGGTCACATCACCCGCGGCGTGGCTGGGACTTGGTCCCACCATAGAGAGGCAGGATTACGGCGCTTGTTACAGGCTCGTGGCTGTTAAAATCGCCTCGCCCTCGCCCGGGTGGTGGAATTGGTAGACACGCAGCTTTGAGGGGGCTGTGAGCGCAAGCTTGTAAGGGTTCAACTCCCTTCCCGGGCAGAGCCTCCACCAGCGTGAGCCTCAGCAATCTGTACCTGCGCCTGCGGTATCCGCGCCACACCTTCGGGCCCGGCTTTTCCGGCCCGTGGCGGCTGCGCATCCGGGGACGCGGCCGGGTGACCTTCGGTCGTGATGTCCGGGTGCGCAACGCCTCTGGCCGCACCGCACTGCTCACCTTTGGCCGGGACGCGCGCATCGATATCGGCGACCGCGTAGAGATCGACGGCGCCGGCCTGATGTCGGCCAGCGCCATCGCGGTGGGCGACGACGCCATCCTCGGCCCCTGTTTGCTGGTGGACACGGACTTTCATGCCGTTGGCCGGGAGCGCCGCCGGGAGGGCGAGCCGGTGACGCACCGCCCCATCCGCATCGGACGCAACGCCTGGATCCAGGGAAAGTCCACCATCCTCAAGGGCGTGACGGTGGGGGAGGGGGCGGTCGTCCGGTGGGGAGCGCTGGTGGCCGGCGACGTCGCGGCAGGCGACGTCGTGATGGGAAACCCGGCGGTGGCGGTGAGGCAGCCCTAAGGGTTGACGACGGCGCCGGCGATGTTGCAGTAGGTGTTTCTGACCTGGTTGCCCAGCACGATCAAGGTCACCAGGATGACGCACACCACGAGGA
>VBFF01000116.1:20122-29524 GCA_005889285.1 Chloroflexota bacterium | reverse complement strand
TTCACGGCTTGCCTACCTGCTGGCGTCGATTCCCGTGACGCTTGGCTGCCTGTTGCTGCTGACGCCCTCGCCACTTCTCACCACGAACGCCAGCGTCGCCGCCCTCCTCAAGTGGGTGCAGGCGCTTCCCGATCAAACCAACCTGTTGCTCCTGATCGCCTTGCTGCTGATGTTCGCCCTGACCGGGTCGTGGGCCAGCTGGTGGATCTTTCGACGGCGCAACGGTCTCGTGGCCCTCTTGCCCACGGGCACGATCCTGGCGGTGGAAATCATCAATGACATCATTCCCGGCCCGGTCTTCTTCACCGTTGTCTGGCTGGCCGCGGCCGCGTCGGTCCTTCTCCGGCTCAACTTCGTCGCTCTCAAGGAAGGGTGGCGGACGCGACACGTGCCCCACGCGGCGGACACGGGCTGGACCTTTGGAGAGGTCGGCATCGAGGCGACGGTTGCCATTCTCGCGATTGCTTTCCTCATCCTGCCCCCACTGAGCAGCGACGACATCAGCGGGGTACTCATCCCCGGGGTGGTGCACGCGGACTTCGTTCACCCGTTCGGGTTGGGGAGCTCGTCGCAATCGGCTGCCACCGGATCGGTCGGCTACAGCGAGACCGTCCGTCCGGGGGCTCAGCTGACGGCGAAATCGAAGACCGTGATGCGGGTGGACGGTGATAGCCCCGGCTTCTATCCCTACTGGCGGGGTATTGCGCTGGCCGGCTGGGACGGTATCCAGTGGTATGAGCTTCCCTCGACGCGGGATGTGCCGGTCCGCCTGCAACCCCTGCTGGCCGCGCACGCCACACTGCCGCGGGATGACCTGGCACCGAGCCTGCGGATCCAGGTCCTCCACACTACCTTCCACGTCCTCGTTCCACCCGAGCAAACGAGCTACACCGTCTTCAGCGCGGGTGAGATCATCTCCGTCGACAATCAGCCCAGCAAGGTGCGGGGGATCATGACCTCCGTCGGCACGCCGCTCAACACTCAGGGGCCCGCGCTCGTCAACGTCGCGGGCGACAACCTCCCCATCGCCAGCTTCGACACCGTCGACAAGATCCAGTTTGCGAAACGGCTGCAGGCGCCCTATACCTACACGATCACCGAGGCCGTCCCCAACGTTGACGTCCAGGATTTGCAAGCCGCCGGCACCGACTACCCGCCCTGGCTCGACCCCTACCGAGCCCTGTACCACAACGGCCGCGTGGCCCAGGGTACCGGGCAGGATTCACAGATCGCCGAGCTCGCCCAATCGATCGTTGGCGCCGCCCGGGCCACAACCCCCTACGACCAGGCGAAGGCGATCGAATCGTGGTTCATCGAGAAGGGGCGATTCACCTACACGCTGAAACCCCCGACGGCACCGGCGGGGGTGCGGCAGCTGGACTACTTCCTCTTCGACTCCAAGAAGGGGCTCTGCCAGGACTTTTCAACGGCCATGAACGTCATGCTCCGGATGCTCGGCATTCCGAGCCGGCAGATGAGCGGCTTCAGCGCCGGGGTCCTGGACGATAAGACGCATCAGCATCTGGTCAACGCCGTCGAAGCCCACAGCTGGGTGGAGGTCTTCTTCCCGGGCTACGGCTGGATCCCATTCGAGCCGACCCCCGATGGGGTGAATTCCCCCATCAGTCGTCCGCAAACCCTGGAACAGCTCAATGCCGCGGCCCCTTCCGGTACGGACGCCGCGTCGCGCATTCCGCCAAACCTCAGGGAGCCGGCGGGGGTGGCACCCAGCGGCAGCAGTCAAGGCGGCTTCCCCGACATCCTGCGGCCGGCGCTGATCGTGGGCGGCGGTCTCCTCCTGCTCCTCGTGATCGCGAGCCTCCTCGCCCTCCGCTGGTTGCTCGCTGCCCGCGACATACCGCGGATCTGGCGCCGTCTGCTCTTCCTCGGCGACCGGCTAAAAGTCCCGCGGCGTCCTGGGGATACGGCGGAGGAGTTCGGTGGGCGGCTGGCCGCCTCACTGCCACCGCTCGATGATGACGTCCGGCAGCTGGCCAGGCTCTACACCCGCGCCAGCTTCCGCGAGGGTGGACTGCGCGCGGACGAGCTCGCGGCGGCTCGCGAGGCCTGGAGCCGCATCCGCGGAAGCTACCCGCGGCTGGTGGCGAAGGCCTGGCGCGACGCGCTGCGCCGGGGCCGCGTGCTCAGAGCGGAAGGCGCAGCGTCAGAAAGTCACGAGCCATCACCGCGCCGTTGAGCGACCCATTACCGCTGCGGTGGGTGATGATGAATCGGGTCGATGGATGCCGCTGCATCATGCCCTCGACGTCCCTGCGTCCCAGGTGTATCGCCCCGCCCTCGTCGTCGTGGGTCATTTCGGTGATCACATGGTCGGAGGTGGCGACCAGCGCCTCGAGCTCGGCTGACATCTTGGCATCGCCGCTGTACCCGAGGCGGACGCCGCCGCGCTCCATCGTAAAACCGAGGCAATTCATCCGGCTGGCGTGCTCCATTCGGAACGCCCGGGCGGGGCTCCCATCGACCTCGAAGGCATCCCCACCGGAGAGCTCGTGCACCGTCAACTGCAGCCGCTCCCAACTGTAGTGCCGCATCTCCTCTCCCCAGGCCAGGTCGAGCAGCCGCTCGAGGTAGGACGTGGTTCCGACGGGACCGTAGACCGTCAGCGGCGGCGAGTCCTCATGATCCAGCACCCGCCCAAGGATGAGCCAGGCGATGCCAAACGTGTGGTCGGCGTGAAAGTGGCTGAGTACCACGGCGCGAGGTTCCTCGAGCGATACACCGACCTTGGGGAGGTGCACGGTCAGCGGGGCGCCGGCATCCATCAGGATGGTTCGGTCGATGAGGATCGCCGCGTTGTAGGCGTGGGGGGAAAAGGCAGCCCCCGTCCCGAGAAACGTCACCTCCACTGAGGTGACGTTAGCAGGCGCCGAGTACAGTGCAACTGATGAGTAGCGTGGAGAAAGTGCGGCTCACACAATGGTCGCACGGCGCGGGTTGAGCCTGCAAGATCGGTCCTGAGGACCTGGCTCAGGTCTTGAGCCACTTGCCCACCCGCCTCGACAATCCCGACGTCCTGGTCGGGCTTGAGACCGGCGATGACGCCGCGGTCTACCGGCTCCGGCCGGACCTCGCCCTGGTGGTCACCACCGATTTCTTCACGCCCATCGTCGACGACCCCTACACCTTCGGGGCGATCGCGGCGGCCAATGCCTTGAGCGACATCTATGCGATGGGCGCGCAGCCCCTGATGGCCGTCAACCTGGTCGCTTTTCCCATCAAGGAGCTGGGGCCATCGGTGCTGGCGGACATTCTGCGCGGTGGCCTCGACAAAGTCCGCGAAGCGGGCATCGACATCCTGGGCGGCCACAGTATCGATGACCGGGAGCCCAAATACGGTCTCGCCGTGACCGGCACCGTCCATCCTGACCGGGTGCGGCGCAATCGAGGGGGCAGGCCCGGCGACCGGCTGGTGCTGACCAAGCCGCTGGGCACCGGCGTCATCTCGACCGCGATCAAGCACCAGGTCGCGCCGCCGGACTCCGCGGCGGCGGCCATCGAGTCGATGCTCCGGCTGAACCGCGATGCCGCCGACGCCATGGCAACGGTGGAGGTTCACGCTGCCACCGACGTCACCGGATTCGGCCTGCTCGGACACCTCCATTACATGGCTCGGGCATCGGGCCTCGCCGCCCGCGTCGAGGTCGCCTCGGTTCCCTTCCTTCCCGGAGCCGAGGTGCTCGCCGACGCCGGCGAGGTGCCGGGCGGTACCCGGTCGAACGAGCGCTTCCTGGCGTCGCGGGTCCGCTGGCCGGCCGACCTTCCGGCCGCCCGCCAGATCCTGCTCTGCGACGCCCAGACCTCCGGCGGGCTGCTGCTCGCCGTACCTGCCAGCGGCGCGGCATCTCTAATGGCGGCGCTAGAGGCGAAGCGTGTAGCGGGGGCCGTCATCGGCGAATTGACGCAAGGAGAGGCCGGCTCGATCGTCGTCACCTGATCGCGAGGGCCCCGCGACAATCCTGTCGCGAGTGCGCTCGGCCAATATGGCGGCCAGCCGGTAGCGCGTATTAGAAGGTGACCATGCGTGAATTCGTGGGAGCTTCGTGGCCGCTCGCCCAAGTCGGCACCGCCCATAATGGCACCCAGTGCGCCCACTGGGAAAGGCGGCGTCCGACGACGATCGCCCCCTCATCGAGCGGGTGCGGAAAGGGGATCAGGACGCCGTCCGCGCTCTCTACGAGCGCTACTTCGACCGCATCTACAACTATGTCTACGCCCGCCTGGGGCGCGCCGAGGACGCGGAGGACCTGGCCATCGATACCATGACCCGCGGCCTCACCCGCCTCGACCTGTTCCAGGACCAGGGCGTCGCGTTTTCCTCCTGGATCTACCGCATCGCGCACAACGCCACCATCGACCACTACCGACGCCACGGCAAAGTCTCGCTCGTTTCGCTGGAGCACGCACCCGCGCTGGAGTCGGCCGATCCCTCAGAACTGGCGGTCGAGCAAATGTCGAACGAGGATCTGCACGCCGCCATCCGCGACTTGACCGATGAGCAGCAACAGGTTCTCATCCTCCGCTTCTTCCAGGACCTGACCGCGGCGCAGGTGGCCTCCATCATGGGGAAGAGTGTCGGCGCCGTGCAGGCGCTGCAACACCGCGCCCTGGGCTCGCTGGAGCGCGCCTTGCAGGGGAGGGCTGTCAATTGACGCCTGAAGTCGAGCGGCTGGAGCGGCTGGCGGAACGTCTCCGCACCGTCGATCCCTACGTTCCTCCGCCCGGAGCGAAAATTCGCGGCTGGAACCTGGTGCTGGCCGCCGTAGAGCAATCCAATACGGCCCGATCGGGCGTCCATCCGATCCGGCGCCTCGTGCTGGCGAGCGTGGCCGCCGGGGTGTTGCTCGTGGCCGGCGCCGTCGCTGCATCCGCCGACAGCCTCCCGGACTCGATCTTCTATCCGCTCAAGGGAGTTCTCGAGAACACCAGGGGCGCGCTCACCTTTGGCGCCTCGGATCAGCTCGCCTACCACCTCGACCTCGCCAGGACCCGGCTGACCGAGGCCCAGGCGATGTTCGCTCGCCATCGGGTCGACCTCGCCGACCAGGCCCTCAGCGGGCTGGACGACCAGCTGAACGATGCCGCGCTCGTGATCCAGGCGGAGAAGCAGAGCGACCCGGCGGTGGGAGCGGCGATGGAGAACCGCCTGCGGCAGGCAATCGCCACGCACGACGCGCAGCTTGCCGGGCTTCAGGGCCAGGTCACGAACCCGACGGCTCTGAATGCCATCATGCAGGCGCGCGACCGAGCCGCCCAGGCGCTCCAGACCGCCGCCAAGAACGGCAAGGGCAATGGCAACCCGGGTACTTCGCCGAACGGCAGCGGCCTGGGAAATGGCACGGCGAACTCGCCGCACCCGACTCCGAAGCATTAGGTAATCCGGCGCGGCCCGCTAGCATGGCCCCGATGGCCCGGCGTCGCGATGTCCTGACATCGGGCGCGATTGGCGTGCTCGTGATCGCTGCCGATCAGGCCACCAAGGTTTGGGCGCAGGGCTCGCTCCGGCCGGACCACGAGATCACGGTCATCACCGGCTGGCTGTGGTTCCGACTGACCAGCAACTCGGGCGCCAGCCTCGGGATGCTGCGCGGCCACAATCTGGTCTTCCTGGTGGCGTCCATCCTGGTCGTGGTTGCCGTGGCGGTCATCGTGGTAAGGGGCGCGCCCGGCACGGTCGGTGCCGTCGCGCTCGGCGCGGTCGCCGGCGGAGCCACCAGCAACCTGATCGACCGCGCGCGCCTGGGGAGCGTCATCGATTTCATCGAGATCCACCTGTGGCCGACCGACTTCAACCTGGCGGATGCCGCGATCCGCCTCGGCGTCATCGCCTTTCTGGTGACGCTGCTCCTTAGCTGGCGCCGGCGCCCGCGGCCGGACGCCGGCTCCCGACCTGCGGGTTAGTTGCCCGCCGCGATCTTCATGTCCCGGTTGTAGGCATCGATGAGCGGCTGGAAGAGCGCTTTGGACGCGGCATCCACGGATTTCCAGTCGTACTTGTCGAGAGTGGCGGCGTCCGCTGTCAGCGCAGCGTCGGCCTTCTGGGCCGCCGCGGCATCGTTCGCATCGACCGCCGCAACCAGCGCCTGGAGGTCATTCAGCACCTGCTGGATCGCCTTCAGGGCCGTCCCGAACTCAGCCGGCACGGCGGGCGGCTGGGCCAGATCGATCGCTTTCTTCATGTTGGCGCCGGTGGCCGGTAGCTGCGCCTTCACCCCGGCGAGGTCGTTCGCGGTCCCCGCCTTCCCGATCGCCTCAAATCCGGCCATCGCATCCGCGAAGGGGTCGAAGAAGGCGAACTCCTTCATGGAGAGATCGATGCCTTTCTGAGCCGTGTTCAGCGCCGACAAGGCGGCCTCGACCCGTAGACGATGCCGGTCGAGGGTCCCCCGCTCGGGTAGTGTGAGAAGAGAACTCTTCAGGTCAGGGCGAACCTGTTGCAGCGCGCTGCGATCGCTTGCGACCTGGGCCTGCCATGTGGCCACCTTCTGCTTGTCGGTCGCGACCGCGGCCTTGACCGCGGCAACATCCACCGAGTTGGAACTGAAATCGATGCCGTTGAACGGATCATTGTTGAAGCTGTCGACCGTCTCGTTGTTATGGCTGACCGCCGTGTGGAGTGCGCTGTCGGCCCGTGCGATCGGGCCGCCTGCCGCCGCCGCGCCGCCGAGGACGTAGCCGATGAGCAATAGGAAGACCAGCGCGATGCCTCCGATGATCAGCCACCGCCGCCCGGACCGCCTGCGGCCGCCATCCGCCACCGGGGCCTGAGCCGGCTCAGGCGCGATCGCGGCTTCGGACGGCGGTGTCGACGCCGCGAGTGGAGCTTCTGCCTCTGTCATCGATTCCCTCCCTGGCCTCAAATGGGCCATTCCCGACCCCAGACTCACCCAAAATCCCAGGCGTGTCAATAGCGACTGTGGCGATGAGCCTTGTCAGCCCGAACAGCGCCGGTTAGGCTGGACGTCAGGAGGAAGCAGCCAGAGTGGAAAGCCCGCTTGCGCCGGCGCGGCAGCCGGACCCGATCGCCCAGACCAGCCATGTTCGCGAGATGGCGGCCAACCTGCTACTGGGACGCGCGCTGCAGATGCTGGAGGCGGCCGTCGGCATGGTCGTCTTCTGGGACGCGGAGGGTCGCTGGAACAAGGACAGCTTCGCGCTCCCCGGTCGGCCCGACCGCCTCGAAGAGCTGGCACCCCTGCTCGAGGCGCTCCTCGAGTGGACGCTGTACACGGAGAAACCGGTGGTCATCCACGACCTGCCCCAGAGTCGATGGTCCCGACACTTGCTCCACGGCGCCGAGCCACCGGCCGGCGCGGTGGCGGCCACGCCGATGGCGCAGCGCGGCGCGATCTGGGGCGCGGTCGCCGTCTACCGAACCGAGCCGGTCGACGCGGCGATGGACCTGCTGGGGCAGCTGGCTGAACTGGCCACGGAGCCCCTCAGCTCGCTCGGCTCGGCACGGCCCGAGGGCATCAGCTGAGGCGGTCTCGACGCGCCCCCTCCGTATCATGAGGGCCGATGCGAGGTGATCAATCGGCGCGCCGGGTGGCGGCTCTCCGGGGGCGCCTGGTGGACCTCGAGCTTGACGGCGTGGTCATCACGACGCCAGAGAACATCCGCTATCTCTCGGGCTTCAGCGGCAGCCTCGGTTACCTGATCATCGGCCGTACCGACGCGGAAATCCTGGGCGACAGCCGCTACTGGCTTCAGATGGAAGCCGAAGCCCCGGGCTTCACGCTTGTCCGATCCGGGCCCTCGCACGGCCTCTGGGCGCTGGTCGCCGAGCGTCTCAAGGCCCTCGGCCTTCGGGTCGGCTTCGAGTCGCAGCATCTCACGTTCGATCAGCACCAGCGCCTTTTAGCCGCTCTCCCCGGGGAACACACCCTGGTGGCCATCGCGGGCCTGGTGGAGGAGCTGCGGATCGTCAAGACCCCCGAGGAGATCGAACTGCTGCGGGCGGTCGCCGCAATTGCCGGCCGCGCCTTCGATCGCGTCCGTGGGGCGATCCGGCCGGGGCTGCGCGAGCGCGATATCGCATTCTTGCTGGAGCAGACCTTCCGCGAGCTGGGAGCCGACGGTCCGGCCTTCGAGACGATCGTTGCCGCCGGGGAACGCGGCGCCCTGCCGCACGGCCGCGCCTCCGACCGGGTGCTCGAGCGCGGCGACATGGTGGTGGTGGATTTTGGTGCGACCGCTGCCGGTTACCACAGCGACACCACGCGGACGATCGTCGTCGGCGAGCCGAGCACAGAGCAAGCGCGCGTCATCGAGGCCGTCCGTCAGGCGCAGCTCGCCTCGATGGAATTGATGAAGCCCGGGGTGGCCGCCGATGCCGTCGACCGGCGCGCCCGCGAAGTCCTTGCCGGCGAGGCGCATGCCTTCGGCCACGGCCTGGGGCACGGCATCGGACTGCAGGTACACGAGCGGCCCTTCCTGTCGCCCACCGATCACACGGCGCTGCGGGCGGGGATGGTGATCACCAACGAGCCGGGAATCTACATCCCGGGCTGGGGTGGCGTTCGCCTCGAGGAAATGGTGCTCATTACCGAGAACGGCCCGCAGGTGCTGACCGCCGCGTCCTGGGAGATCGGCGTCGGATGACTCCGGCCGAGGCGCTGCGCGAAAAGCTCGCCGTTGCGGTCTTTCCCGACGATCTCTTCGGTGAGAACTGCTACCTCATCCGGCGGCGCGACACGACGGCTGCCCTCGTGGTCGATCCGGGATTGCAGGTCGACCGCGTCTTGGGGCGTGTTCGTCAGGATGGGCTGACTGTGGAGCGGATCCTCGTGACCCATGGACACATCGACCACGTCGGCGGTGTGCCCCGGATGCACGCGGAAACCGGCGCGCCGGTCGCCATGCATCCGGATGATCTGGCCATCCTTGATTGGGATCCGTATGGCGACTTGCCCAATTTGCCCTCCGGCTTCGGGCCTTTCACCATCGACACCAGCCTGGCCCAGGACACGACCCTTTCGTTCCAGGACGTCAGCCTCCGGGTTCTGCACACGCCGGGCCATACCCAGGGATCGGTCTGTTTTCTCTTCGGGCTGGACTGCTATGCGGGCGACACGCTCTTCCAGCGCGGCATCGGCCGGACCGACCTGCCCGGCGGTGACACGCAGAAGATCGTCTTCAGCATCCGCAACGTGCTCTATCGCCTGCCACCGAAGACGGTGGTCTATCCCGGACACGGGCCCTCGACGACCATCGAGGAGGAGATGCTCTTGAATCCGTTCGTCCCGGCCGATCGCTGAGTGCGCATCGCCTCCCTGCTACCCAGCGCCACGGAAATCGTCTGCGCGCTCGGCATGGAGGACGATCTGGTGGCGGTCACGCACGAATGCGATTACCCCGACTCGGTCCGGGCCAAGCCGGTGCTGA
>VBFF01000116.1:2558-20110 GCA_005889285.1 Chloroflexota bacterium | reverse complement strand
CATTCGCGAGCTCGTCCACGAGGGCAGCAGCATCTACGCACTCGACGCGCCTCTCCTGGAGGCGCTGCATCCCGACCTGATCCTGACGCAGGAGCTCTGCGAGGTCTGTGCCGTCTCCTATCCGATCGTGGAACGGGCCGTGCGCCGGCTGGGTTCGTCCCCACAGCTCGTCTCGCTCGAACCCGAAAGTCTCGAGGACGTGTTCGCGAACATCCGCTTCATCGGCCGCCTCGCCGGCCGGGCTGACACAGCGGAGCAGGTCTGTGATTCTTTACGGCAGCGCGTCGCCTTGGTCGAGCAGAGGGTCGCCGACCGCCCGCGACGGACGGTCGTCTGTCTCGAATGGGTCGCGCCGCCCTTCAACTGCGGTCACTGGACTCCGGAGCTCGTCACCATCGCCGGCGGCGACGAGCGGCTTGGTGTGGCGCGCCAGCCGGCGCATGCCATCGGCTGGCAGCAGGTGATTGACGCCGATCCCGAAGTCGTGGTCGTCATGGCATGCGGGTTTTCCCTCGAGCGCAGCGTGCAGGAGGTCGAGTCAGCGCACGGGCACCTGTATGGGCTGGGCGCCGACATCTGGGTGGTTGACGGCAACGCCTTTTTCAGCCGCCCGGGTCCGCGGCTGGTCGACAGCGTGGAGATCATGGCCGGCATCCTTCACCCGGGCGCCGTCGATGCGCCGCACCCGACGACGGCCCGGCGAGTCCAGTAGTGCCCTAGCCGCCGAAGGCGAAGCGAAAGAAGGCGGCGGCGACCAGGAGCAGGAGGATGGCGCCGCCGAGCAAGAGAAGCAGTGCGGCGAGCGTGAAGCCGATGGCGCGACCGAACGCAAGTCGCAGCTCCTCCTCGGCGGCTCGGTCGTCGCTGGTATCGGTCATCGGAGTGACAATCTCGCCACCCTTTCCACGCCGGGGGCGGCTGACATGTCTGCCGGAAAGGGACCGCGCGGCGGACCCAATTCGGACAGGGTCCAGTGATCCACCATGGCCAGTCCCGCGTCGAGCTGATGCACCAGGGTGGCCGATGACGCGCGCCGATCGTAGACGCCGATCTTCTCGGAGCGCAGCCGGCGCGTTTGCGTTGCGCGGTCGTCGACCCACCAGGTGGCGCTGACATCGAGGACGTGGCCGGTGCGCTCCCGGTAGCTGACGGTGAGCACCGCCTGGCCACCCACCCGTCGCCCGAAGCGCAGTTCCCAGGATGGCTTCCCCCGCCGGTAGCGGTCGATCAGCAGATCGTGCTCGCGGGCAAAGGCCTCGAGCGCCGGTGCGACCGCGCGGAAGGCGTCCACGATCTGGGTGGGGATGGGCGAGAGCCGGGCACGAGATACCACGCGCGAATTCTAGGTCAGGCGCGCGGGATTCCCGCCTGTAGAGTGGAGGCGTGGACCGGCAGGTGCTCGACGTCGCGGAAAAGATCCTCAACTCGGCGCGGACGATTGCCGTCGTAGGCCTCAGCGCCAATCCGCACCGTCCCAGCCACGGCGTGGCGCACTACCTGCAACGGGCGGGCTATCGCATCATCCCGGTCAATCCCAACGTCGAGGAGGTCCTCGGCGAGCGCGCCTATCCGGGCCTGCGTGACATCCCGCAGCCCGTCGACGTGGTCGAGGTCTTCCGACGGTCGGAGTTCGTGGGCCCGATCGTGGACGACGCCATCGCCATCAAGGCCGGTGCCGTCTGGCTCCAGGACGGCGTCGTCGACGAGGCCGCGGCGGCGCGGGCCCGCGCGTCGGGGCTGGACGTGGTCATGGACGACTGCATGATGCGCCGGCACGCCCAGCGGTTCTAAGGTCGATCCGCCCGCAGGCGCATTTCGGCGATCTCCTCGGCCGCGCGACGGTTGGAAACCCTCTCGCCCCGCGCCCGTTCGAGCAACTCCCGAGTCGTGCTGCGCAGCTGGCGGCTGGTTACGGTGAAGATGGAATCGAGCGTTGGCTCCAGTCGTTTCTCCAGGAGGCCGCCGAAAAGAAAAGCCGCAGCTGCATTGGCGACGAAGTCCGGCAGGATGGTGACCCCACGATCCTCCAGTTGCGCCTCGGCCTCCGGGGTCACCGGGTTGTTCGCGGCTTCGACCAGCAGGCGGCATTTGATCTCCGCCTGGTTGTCGGCGCGGATCGCGTTTCCGATCGCCGCCGGGATCATGATGTCCACCGGATGGCTGAGCCACGCAGGCTCGGGTTCGCGGCGCGTTCCGGCCTTGAGGCGTTTGCGATCAATGCGGCCGTATCGGTCGCGGATCGAGAGCAGGTGCGGTACGTCGAAGCCGCCCTCGTCGACGATGGTCCCCTCGATGTCGGCCACGACGGTGATGCGGGCCCCGGCGCGGTCGAGGTAGCGGGCCGCGGCGCCCCCCACGTTGCCGAATCCCTGGAGAGCCACCGTCGCGCCCCGCAGCGGAAGCCCCAACACCTCCGTAGCCTCGGCCGTGCACTCCGCGACGCCGTAGCCGGCAATCAGCTCGGTGATCGGGATGCCTTCGCTGGTCAAGGCCAGTGCCTGTTTGACGCGGGTCAGCCCGGCATCGCCCTCGGTCTTGAACCCCGCCTGCAGCGGGTGGGTCAAGCCCGCCAGCTGGCAGGCCGCGATGATGTCGTCCTCGCGTGTGCCCAGGTCCGCGCCGGTGGCGTAGCGCTCGGCGATGAAGGGACGAATCGCCTCGATGAAGCCGCGCAGCACGGCGGGCGCCTGCGCGGCCGCCGGGTCGCAGTCGATCCCTGATTTGGCACCGCCGTAGGGGATGTCGAGCACGGCCATCTTGTGCGACATAGTGCGCGCCAGCTGGGTGACCTCGTCGACGGTCACCCCCGGCCGCATACGGATGCCACCGGAGCACATCCCGCCGACCAGGCGATCGATGACGAACCACCCGCGGGCGCCGGTCGCCTGATCGTGCCATTCACTCACGAGGTAGGGGGTCAGCGGCGGAACGCTCAGAAGACGCGACCTCCGAGCGGGACGTCGACAGTCGGCGTGAGCAGCACCACCGCGCCGTCCGGATCGGGTACGCCCAGGACCAAGACCTCGGAGCGCACCGGACCAATCTGTCGCGCAGGAAAGTTGAGGACGGCGATGACCAGCTTGCCGCGCAGATCTTCGGGCCGATAGTGCGCGGTCAGCTGGGCGCTGGAGCGCCGGATGCCGAGCGGCCCGAAATCGATGCGAAGCTTGTAGGCGGGCTTGCGGGCTTCCGGAAAGGGCTCGGCCTCGAGGACCCGGCCGACGCGCATGTCGACCCGCTCGAAGTCCGAGATGTCAATGATGGTCGCCTCGCCCAACATGCCTAGTGTAGTGTGCCCAAGGTATGCCGCTCACGCCGCAGGAGATGCGAGCGCTATATCCGATTGCGCGCCGCTACGCTTATCTCGATCACGCCGCCATCGCGCCGCTCGCCACGCCGGTCCGGTCTACCATCGAGGTGTTCCTTGGGCGTTTGACCGAGGAACCGTTCGAGCCGGCGCACTGGGAGCGGTTTCGCAGCCAGGTTCGCGGGCGGATCGCGGAGTTGCTCGCCGTAGGTCCGGAGTCGATCGCCTTCACCAAGAACACGACCTCGGGCCTGGGCCTGGTGGCGGCGGGTCTCGACTGGGAAGCCGGTGACAACATCGTCGGCGTGGACCGGGAATTCCCGGCCAACATCTACCCCTGGATGGGGCTCAAACGAAAGGGTGTCGAACTCCGTCTCTACCCAGGCGCCCAGAACGGGCGCATCGACGTCAAGGCGCTGGTGCGGCTCTGCGACCAGTGCACTCGCGTGCTGGCCATCAGCGCGGTCCAATTCTGGACCGGGTTTCGGACCGATCTCGCCGCGCTGAGCACTCAACTCAAGGGCCGCGATGTCCTGCTGGTGGTGGATGCGATCCAGGCGGCCGGCGCCTTGCGGCTGGACCTGCGAGCCACGCCCGTCGACTTCCTCTGCGCCGGCGCCCAGAAATGGCTGTTGGGTCCCATCGGGGTGGGTTTCGCGTACGTCGGACCGCGCATGCTGGAGCGATTGAGCCCGGTAACGATCGGCACCGACAGCGTGGTCCGCGACGAGGAGTACTTCGAGTATGACCTCACGCTCAAACCGGATGCCCGACGCTTCGAAGAGGCGGCCCCGAACTATCCCGGGATTCTCGGCATGGGAGCGGCCATCAACCTTCTGCTACGCGCCGGTCTGCCGGCGGTCGAAGACGCCGTGCTTCGGCTGGCCGACCGGCTGCGAGACGAACTACCGACGCGCGGCTATGAGCTGGTGCTGAAGCCGATGTCGCCATCGGAGCGTTCCGGCGTCGTGTCGTTCCGCCATCCGCGGATGGTGCCGGCCGAGCTGCAGACACGCTTACGCGAAGCCGGCGTCATCATCTCGTTGCGCGGCGATTTTCTGCGTGCTTCGCCCCACTACTACAACAGCGACGAGGATCTCGATCGCCTGCTCGAGGCGCTGCCGCAGTGACCTTATGGCAGAAGATCAAGCGGGAGCTCGGCCGCGAGACGCAGCCGGTCGATACCGTGGTCCGCCTCATCATCCTGGAACGGGCCATCCGCGGCAGCCTGGTGTTCGTCCTGGGGATCGCGCTGCTGACGCGAAGCCGGAGTGTGGTCACGCTGGTGCGCCAGTGGGTGGCCGAGCTGGACGTCAACCCGGAACGGCGGTTGATCCCGCGGGTCCTCAGCACCGTGCTGCGCCCTGTCGGCCAGTTTTCCACACGGACCGTGCTGCTGATCGGAATCGGTGCGCTGCTCTTCGGGTTACTGGAGCTCACGGAAGCGGTCGGGCTGGCGCGCCGGCGCCGCTGGGCCGAATACCTCACCGTGATCGCCGGCTGCATCGGTGTTCCGCTGGAAGTCTCGGAAGTGCTCAACCGTCAGACCCCGGTGCGCATCAGCATCTTGCTGATCAACGTCGCGATCGTGATCTACCTGGCCTGGCAAAAGCATCTATTCGGTTTGCGGGGCGGCGTGGCGACGGAAACAGAACGGAATTAACCGCTTGCGAATAATCGTCTAGACAGCCCCCCAGGTGCCAGCGTCGACTTGGGCGAGCTTTCGCACCAGTTTCGTGATCTGATCATCAACGAGTTCATGGAGGGCCGCGAGGTCGCCTTGCAGTTCCACTATATCCACGGTTGATTCCATGTCCGCGACGGCGCACTCGTGGGCGCTCTCCAGGATCGACAGCATGTCCTCAAGCTCGCATTGAGCGAGTTTCATGTGGATGTTAGCCATATGGATATAAGTCTGGGCCATGATCGGCGCGACGCCGGGACCCTCCGGTCCCTCTGAATCCTTCATCGCTTCACTTAGCTCGAAGATTCAATGCACGTCATCCCGGCTCCCGGCCGCGACCTCGGTGAGCTTTCGCATGAGATCCTTGATCCGATCGCGCAGGAGTTCATGGAGCGCCTGGAGGTCGCCATGCAGTTCCACGATCTGCATGGTTGGTTGCCGATACAGCACGGCAAGCTCGTGGGCGAGGTCAAGGCTACTCCGGACGTCTTCAAGCTCGCGCTGAACGAGTTTCATCCAGAGGTAAGCCTGATGGACGTAGAATTGTGCCGTAATAGGCGCGCCGCGGCGTAGATCACCCGATATCTCTGGATCCTTCATCGCTTTACGTATTCTCCACCACCATGCCGTCGACCCTCTCCAGGAAAGGGGCTTTCATAGGGTCACCATCTGGCCAGGCAGAAACATCTATTTGGTCTGCGCGGCGGGGTAGCGACCGAGACGGAGACGAGCTAGCGGCTGGCGGCGGACCCTGTCAGCGGGATCCCGACGCCGGACACGCCGAGCGGCTCGGCATGACGGGTGAGCATGCCGACGACGAAACCGAGCACGCGATCGGCGGAGGGGCCGTCCGAGATAGTGGCGAGCAGAGTTGGCTCCGGGTTCTTGAAGGCGCCGAGCAAGCCGGCCCTCGCGGCGCGGCTGAAACTCGGCGTGCCGGCCGGCACGAAGGTCACGCGAATCTTTGTATATCGGTCGCCGGCATGGATGAGGGTGAAGGGTGCCTGCTTCTGAATCTGCCAGGCGCGAATCTCTTCATTCTTCAGCCGCCGCTTGAGGGTGGCGATGAATTTCTTACCGCCCGGATCCCGATCGGCATAGATCGCGACCTGCACGCCCACATGATACCTAGTGGCGCGAGGCTACATCCGGATCAGGTCTTGCCCAGATTCTCGAAGAAGCGCCGCATCGCCGCCCGCACCGGTTGGGCTTCGGCAGCTTGTTCGGCGCCGGTCGATTGAACGGCCTCCCCGCGGGTAGCCCGCAGCTCAGCCCGATTCTGCTGCCAGACCACCCACACCCGCTGCACGGCGGTGAAGTTGGTGCCGATCGCCAGGATGAGCAGCGCCACCGTCAGCGGTGTCCAGGACCCGATCCTGATGCCGACGGATTCGAGCAGCAGGCCCGCCACGATGATGACGACCCGCTCCGGTCGGGCGAGGATCCCCACGTCGCAGGTGAAGCCGAGGCTCTGGGCACGCGCCCGGACGTAGCTCACCAGGAATGACCCGGCGAGCGCGATCAAGACGATGATCGGCTGCAGGCCGTCGTGCTGTCGAAGGAAGTAGATCAGGATTCCCAGGTAGACGACGCCCTCGGAGTAGCGGTCGACCGTCGAGTCGAGGAAAGCGCCGTAGCGGTAGACCTTGCCGGAGGCCCGGGCGAGCGCACCATCGAACACATCGAAGAAGCCGGCCACGGTCAGCACGAGCCCGCCCAGCAGCAACTGGTTGACCGCGACCAGAAAGGCGCCGGCGCCCGTGATGACGAGCCCGAATAGCGTCAGCATGTTGGGCGTGATGGGTGATTCGCGGAAGATACCGACGAACCGCTCCGCCCAGCGACGCACCCAGGCCTGGAATTTCTGCGTGAACATCAGCGCGGACTCAGGCTGGGTTCGAGGCGTATCGATGGCGCGGGCTGCGCCTGGTCGAGCGCCTGGTGGTAGACGTCGGTGACCTCGTCGATAACGCGCTCCCAGTCGTAGCGGCGCGCTTTCACGAGGCCCGCCTGGCCCATCTCCTGGCGCAGCGCCGGGTTGTTGATCAGCGTCTGCAAGGCGTACGAGAGCTGCCGGCGGCTCTTGCGCTCCACCAGCAATCCGTCGCGCCCGTGGGTCACGACTTCGCGGAAGCCGTCGATGCTCGTGGCGACGATCGGCTTGCCGGAGGCCATCGCCTCCAGCAGGACGATGCCGAAACTCTCGTCGCCGGTCGCCGGCGAGCAGAAGATGTCGCAGCTGGCGTAGTAGCGAGGCAGCTCGCTGGCAGGCACGTAGCCGGCCATCACGACATCATCGAGCTGTTTGCGGGCGAGGAAGTTGCCGTACCAGCGCCGCAGCGGGCCGTCACCCACGATGATGAGCCGCAAGTTCGGGTACTGGGGCTTGAGCTGAGCGAAGGCACGCAAGAGGTAGCCGAGGCCCTTGCGATACTCCAGCCGGCCGACGAAGAGCAGGTTGCACATGCCATCGCGCAGCTCCGGGTAGGGGGCCTGGTTCTGGAAGCGTTTGAAATCGATCCCGTTCGGGATGACGCGATAATCGCCCGGGAAATAGTGGCGCACGAACTCCCGAGCCGGGTTGGAAACTGCGATGCGCGCGTGGAGGCGCCGCACATAGCGCTTCAGCAACGGCTTGCCGTAGTAGTAGCCGACGTTGGAGCGGGCGAAGGCATGGAAGGTTCCGACATTGCAGGTCCGCGAGAGGCGGAGCGCCGTGACCGGTAGCACCGGCATCAGCGGCTCGTGGTAGTGAAGAACATCGAAGCCGCCATCGCGGACGTAGTGCTTGATCCGATTGGTGAGGTGCAGGCTGACCGTGATGCGGGCCACTGAGCCGTGCATGGGGATGGGGAAGGGGCGGCCTACCCGGACGAGGTCGCTTTCACGTTCCGCCAGTTCCTTGTCCGAGCAGGGCGCAAAGACGGTGACGTCATGGCCGCGTCGCCGCAGACCGGCGGCGAGGTGACGCACGTGCTCGGTGACCCCGCCCGGATGGGCGTAGTCATAGGCTGAAACGAGACCGACCTTCATGAACGGCTTCCCCTCACGTGCCCTAGCCTCGGGCGAAAGCTCGAACAGCGGACCGTCCCATGCGGGCCCAGTTGCGACCGATGCGGCGGAACTTCAGCTGGGCGATGCGCCGGTGCGTCACGAAATCCCAGTACTCCCCGAACGCCTTCGTCTGGCTCGCCAGCAGCGCCTTCTTCAGATCCTGGGCGTCCTTGCCGGGGAACGTGGTGTATCCGGTGCCGATTCCCTGGAGGTGGTGGCTGTCGGAGCAGCCGACTTCGGGAAGGTGAAACCGGCTCTTGTTGAGCCGATCGATCTTGGCGGCGCAGGTGCGGCCGGCGACTGACGGGTTGAAGGTCTCCACCGCGTCGAAGTAGATGTCCGGCGACGGGTGTTTCATGATGCCGTCGAAGGAGCGGAATCCAATGCTGCGGGTCAGCATGGAAAAGGGATGAACCGCGATCGCCAGTCCGCCCTGCTCGTGGATCTTGGCGATCGTCCAATCGAGGGGGCGCCACATGGGGATAGGCTTTTCGATGAAAAGCGCCAGCAGGTGCCCGTGCAGGGTGGTGATCTCGCAGCCGGTGACGACCTCGAAGCGATACTCGTTGGCGATCTCCTGGGCCTGGTAGCTGCCGGTGAGGCGATCGTGATCGGTGATCGCCATCACGTCGAGGTCGGTGCGATCGCGAACGTAGTCGAGCACCTCCCGGACGGTCGCGGTCCCGTCGTTCAGCGATGTATGAATGTGGAAGTCGCCTTTGCCCACGAGTTCCTCCTTAATCGCCCACAGCGGCTTGCGCCGGCGGTGACGGAATGGTGACGGCCGGGACGACAGGCTTCTCCGGCCAGATCGGCTCGAGGACGTGCCACTGGTCCGGATACCTCTTTATATACCGTTCAAACGTTGCCAGGATCTGTTCCATGGCACCTCGCACGTCTGCCCGATGATCTTCACTCGGGGTGAGGAAGAGTGGCGGCTCGCCGATGGCGATGTAGGCGTCGTTGCGGTCCCGGATGCAGAAGGCCGGCAGGATCGGTGCGCCGGTCTTGAGGGCGATCTCGACCGGACCGGTGGGAAATGAGGTCAGCCGGCCGAAGAACTTGAACGGCTGGCCGGTATTCAGAATGTCGCGATCCATGGCGAGCACCACCATTCGATGTTCCTTCAGCATTCGCATGATGTCGCGAGCGCCGGTGCGGCTCAGCGGGATCACCCGGATGTTCATGCGCGAGCGAAGGGCGGACACATGCTCGAAGAGCCGGCGCGGTTCGATCTGCTCGACCATCACGCCAATCTCGCCGAACGACGCCGCCCAGCTGGCCGCGGCCAGCTCCCACGACCCCATGTGCGGCGCCACCACGATGACGCCCTTGCCGCGGGCCATCGCCGCGTCGAGATTTTCAAGCCCTGAGGGGGTCAGCAGCGCGCCAAGCTTGCGCCGGTCCATCCGAGGGATCTTGAAGAAATCGATCCAGGCCTTGGTGTAGTTCAGCCAGTTACGCCAGGCCAGCTTGCGGAGTTGCGGCCCGGGCATCTCAGGCAACACGTGGTGAAGATTCGACTCCAGCGCCTTGCGCTGGCGGGCAAGCAGGGGAAAGGCGAGCGTGCTGGTCACGACGCCGATCGCGTAGGCGAGCCGGCGCGGCGTTCGCGCGATGATGCCCTCGATCAGGCGAAAGCCGAGATAGGTGATCACGATGGGTCGAGAACCGGCTGCATCGGCGAGCCGGGAGTTTGCGGCGCCTGCTCGAGCCGCCACACCGGCAGGAAGACGAGCCACTGGTCGGGCTCCTGGCGGATGATCCGCTCGAAGAACTGCACGATGCGCTCCGTGGTCACCTGGATATCGCGCTGGGTGTCGCCCGTGCGACTGACTTCGATGGGAGCTTCCACTTCCGCGATGTAGAGGTTATCGGTCTGACGGCGGCACCAGACGGGCAGGATGGGCGCGCCCGTCTTCAATGCGAGAGCAGCCGGACCTGAGGGGAACATCGCGGGCCGGTTGAAAAACGGCACCCGGATGCCACGGTCACCACTGTACAGGTCGCTCGCGAGCGCGACCAACTCATTTCGCCCCAGGGCCCTGATGATCTGGCGGAGGCTGCCGGGTCCGAGCCCGATCATCTTCATGCCGATCCGCTCGCGGGACGCGATGACCAGCTCGTTGAGGCCGCCGCTTGGCAAGTCATTGGTGACGGCGCTGATGGGGTAACCGTAGACCGCCGAGGCGGCTGCCAGGATGTCCCAATTCGAGACATGGGCGGTGACCACCACCACGCCCTTTCCTTCGGCCAGGGCACGATCGATCCGCTCCCGGCCCTGAGGGCGGACCATCCGCCGGATCTGCTCGGGCGTAAGCGTGTCCATCAGCATGAAGTCGGCGAACATCTTGAAGTAGTTGCCGAAAGCGTGCCGCGCCGTGCGCTTCACCAACGGGTCGTTCCAGCGCAGGCCCAGCACCTGGCCGAAGTTCTCGAAGGCGACCCGGCGGCGCCGGGGCATCAGGTAGAAGGCGCACCGCCCGGTGATGGCCGCCAGAGGGTAGCGAACTCGCGGCGGGAGCGCCCGCATCACCAGGTTCCCCAGCCTGAACAGCCGAGGCAGCAGCATCAGCGGCGAGCGGTCGCTTGTGGGGCGGGCACGGCCTGGGTGGGCTCGGCGGTTTCGGCGTCGACCGGGGTGCCGGCGATGAAGGCCTCCGTCAGCTGGTGCGCGACGCCGTCGGTGACCTGCCTTGGCGGTGACTTCATGAAGTAGGACGACGGTCCCTCCAGCGCGCCGCCCAGCTTGCGGTCGAGGCCGAGCTTGCAGCAGCGAATGGCGTCGATCACGACGCCCGCCGAGTTCGGGGAGTCCCAGACCTCCAGCTTGAGCTCGACGTTGAGGGGGACATCGCCGAACGACCGGCCTTCCAGCCGGATGTAGGCCCACTTCCGATCGCCCAGCCAGGGCACGTAATCGGACGGCCCGATGTGGATGTTGTCGCCGCCGATATCCGCCTTCATCTGCGACTTGACGCTGTTCGTCTTCGAGATCTTCTTCGAAACCAGGCGCTCGCGCTCCAGCATGTTGAGGAAGTCGGTATTGCCACCGAAGTTCAGCTGGTAGGTGCGCTCGAGCTTGACGCCTCGGTCCTCGAAGAGCCGGGTCAGCACGCGGTGCACGATGGTCGCGCCGACCTGCGACTTGATATCGTCGCCGATGATCGGGATGCCGCGCTTCTCGAAGCGGCCGCGCCAGTACGGCTCGCGCGCGAGGAAGACCGGCATGCAATTGACGAAGGCGCAGCCGGCCTCGAGCACCTGCTCGGCATACCACTTGACCGCTTCCTCACTCCCGACCGGCAGGTAATTGACCACGACGTCGGTCCGGGTCGCCTTGAGGATGCCGACGATGTCGGCAGTCGGCCCAGGGGCCTTGGTGATGATCTCGGAGAGGTACTTGCCCAGTCCATCATGGGTCATGCCGCGCTCGACCTTGACACCCAGGTGCGGGACGTCGGCGAACTTGACCGTGTTGTTGTGTCCGGCGAAGATCGCGTCCGCGAGGTCCTTGCCCACCTTGTCTTTGTCGATGTCGAAGGCGGCGGAGAACTCGATATCACGGATGTGGTAGCCGCCCAGGTCGACGTGCATCAAGCCAGGGATCGATGCCCCCGGCTTCGCGTCGCGATAGTACTCGACGCCCTGCACCAGCGACGAGGCGCAGTTGCCCACGCCCAGGATCGCGACCCGCACCTTGCGGCGCGAGCGAGAGTCGCTCCGAACCGTCGTACTCCGTGACGCCCGGCCGTTGAGCCGTGCGCCGTTACCATTCTTACCAGTTGCCATCGCTGTTTACACCTCGCTCCATTCGTGTTGCAGCGCCCGAACCCGAGGTCGAGGCGCGATTAGGGTCGCCAGTTCTCGATGGAAGGCGAGCAGGCCTTCCCGGTTGAGGGAGTAGTGAATCATGCGGCCAACCCTCCGCGTGCGCACCAGCCGGCCGCGCCGCAGCATGCGAAGGTGCCAGCTCAAGCGGGGCTGGCTGATTCCGATCGCATCGGCGAGCTCGAGCACGGTGATCTCGGGAATACCGGCGAGGTACTGGAGGATGCGAAGACGGGTGACGCTGGCCAGTGCCTGGTAGTGGGCTCGGAACTCGCGAAGGGACGGATTCGTGAGGAGAGAAGTAGATGCCATATAAAGAATCCTTTATGGATTATAGCAGCCGCATGGCCAACCCCTTCTTCCCTCTCTGCGGTTCTCTTTCCCTCCCCCGCTTGCGGGGGAGGGTCAGGGAGGGGGCTAGCTCAGCAGGTGCCCGGGCAAGCGCACGCGAATTCGCAGTCGGTCTTGTAGCGGCATTCGTTGATGCCTTTCAGGCCTTTCGCGATGATTGCCTGCAGCTCCGGAATTTTCTTCTGCTGTTCGGTTTCTCCGGCATCCATCGGATTCGCTTCTTTGACGTGTAGTGAGACCTGGCGGCGACGGAATGCGACGGACGAGAAGTTGACAGCTCTGCTGTCGGAAACGCCAACAGGATAGGAGTGGGGCTTCGGCATCGTCAAGGAAAGACTTGTTAAGGTGGGCGCCATGCCAGCCTCGCGGACTCGTCGGAATACTGTCCCTGTTGCTCGCGGTTTTGCGGCGATCGCGGGCCACGACCGCGCCATCTCGATCCTGCAGGCTCACCGGCGGGCCGGCCGCCTAGCGCACGCGTACTGCCTCACCGGCGAGGAAGCGATCGGCAAGACGGCCGTCGCGCGCTCGCTCGCCGAGGAGCTGCTCCTGGGAGCGGGGCAACCATCGCGTCTCGAGGTCCATCCGGACTTCTGGTCGGATGACCGGCCGGAGGCGATCAGCATCGACGAGATCCGATTTCATCCGGAGCGCGGCGCGCCCACGCACGAGCAATCCCTGCAGCAGTTCTTGAGTTTGAAGCCGTTCGTGGCGCCGCTCCGGGTGGCGTTGCTGGCCAATGCCGAACGCATGACTGAGCAAGCGCAAAACTGCCTGCTGAAAACCCTCGAAGAGCCACCACCGAACACCGTTCTACTGCTGACGACAGCCTATCCGGATCATCTCCTTCCCACCTGCCTCTCGCGCTGCCAGCTGATTTCGCTATCGCCCGTGGGCCGCCCCGCGATGGTCGAATTCATCAGTGCGCGCCAGCCGAACGACGCGGAAGCCGACGCGCTCATCGGTCTCGCCCACGGGCGTCCGGGGTGGGCGCTGCGCGCGATGAGCGACCGCGATTGGGTGGTGCGGATGGACCGCTGGGCCGAGCAACTGGCCGCGCTGGCGTTCGAGGACGTTGATGGAGTACTGACCTTCGCGGCGCGCTTCGGGCAGGGACCGCAAGCCGAGATGAGGCTGGTCGCAGCCGATGCCCTTCGTGGCTTCACAGCCTTTCTGCGCGATGCCATGCTCCTCCAGGCCGGGGTGTTGAATCCAATGCCGTCGGAGCGGAAGTCCGCGCTCGAGGCCTGGTCGGGCCGGGTTCCGCCGGACCACATCCGGGCATCGCTGGCCGCTGCGCAGCGAACCCAGCTGCTGATCGATCAGAATGTGAATCCTCGCCTGGCCATGGAAGTCATGCTGCTCGACCTGCGGGTCCATCGCCCCCAATGAGCCGCGTCTTTGTCACCTTGCCCCTGCCGCCGCCGGGCGTCGACATGCTCAAAGACCGCTTCGAGGTCACGATGATGGAAGCAGAAGGGATGCCGCCCGAGACGCTCAAGCGCCATATCGCCGAAGCGGATCCGGTTGGGATCGTGGGGATGGTCAATGTGCCGATCACCGACGAGATCATGGCGGCGGCGCCTCACCTGCGGGTGGTGGCGAACTACGCGGTCGGCTACAACAACGTCGACGTCGCAGCAGCCACCCGTCGTGGCGTTCTGGTCACGAACACTCCCGGGGTATTGACCGACGCCACCGCCGACCTGGCGTTCGCGCTCATCCTTGCGGTGGCCCGGCGGATTGTGGAGGCGGACAAATTCCTTCGCGACGGAAAGTTCAAGGGATGGAAGGCCGACCTGCTGCTGGGAACCGACGTCTACGGGCGAGTGCTGGGGATCATTGGCTTCGGCCGAATCGGGCAGGCGGTCGCCCGGCGCGGCCTGGGGTTCAACATGTCGGTCCTTTATTCGGATGCGCGTCGCGCCACCCCGGAAGTAGAGTCCGAGCTACGCGCCCAGTACGTCCCGCTCGATGAGCTACTGCGAAAGGCCGACTACGTGACGATTCACGCTGACCTGAATGATCAAACCCGCCACATGATCGGAGAGCGAGAGCTGAAGTTGATGGGGCCAGAGCACTACCTCATCAACGCCGCGCGCGGCCCCATCGTCGACGAAAAGGCCCTGGTTCGGGCTCTCAAGGAGGGTTGGATCAAGGGCGCGGGCCTCGATGTCTACGAGCGCGAACCAAAAACGGAGCCGGGTCTTGCCGATTGCTGGAACGCCGTGCTGCTACCTCACCTGGGCAGCGCGACGGTAACGGCGCGCGCGGCCATGGCCGAGACCGCGGCGAAGAACCTGATCGCGGCGGTCGACGGGCAAACCCCACCCAACCTGGTCAACCCGGAAGCGCTCGCCGTCAAGCGCTAGGGTGCGCATCCGGCTGCTGGCCATCGATCTCGATGGCACGCTGGTCAACGACCGGCTGGAGATGGACCCGCGGGACGTGGCCGCGGTCAAGGCGGCGACCGCTGCCGGGGTCATCGTGGTGCTGGCGACAGGCCGGATGTTCAAGTCGTCACTGCGTTACGCCGAGCCGCTCGGCCTGACGGGCCCGATCATCAACTACCAGGGGGCAGTGGTTCGCGAGATCGCCAGCGGCGAGGTCTGGTACCGGTGCGAGTTGACCGTGCCGATGCAGCAGCGGGTCCTGGTGTTTGCCGAGCCGAGGGATTGGCACGTCAACGCCTATGTGGACGAGCGGGTGTACACGGCGCGTGCTCGGCCCGAAGCGGATCTTTACGCCAAGATCGCCATGGTGCCGTACGAGGTGGTCGGGCCGCTCTCGAAATGGGTGCACCAGGACTCGACCAAGATGGTTCTGGTCGATCTCGAGCCGGCCGATGTGCCGAAGCGAATCGCGGAGTTGACCACCTGGATGGGCGATAAGGGGCGGGTGACGCGATCGCTCGACTGGTTCGTCGAGGTCGTCAACCCGCAGGTCTCCAAGTCGCGGGCGCTGGCCATGGTGGCGGACCGGCTTGGCATCGCGCGGGCGGAGGTTGGTGCCATCGGCGACAACCTGAATGATCAGGACATGGTCTCCTGGGCCGGTTTCGGGGTCGCCATGGGTAATGCGCCCGAGGCCCTGAAAGCCAGCGCCAGATACATCACCGGGAGGATCGGCGATGCCGGCGTGGCCCAGGTGATCGAGAAGTTCGTGATCGGAAGTAACGAATTGCCGCTGCGCGCCTAGCCCGTCGCATCCTTATATATACTTGGACTTCCGCGGCCCCGTGGTGTAGCGGTCCAACATGCCTCCCTGTCACGGAGGAGATCGGCGGTTCGAATCCGCTCGGGGTCGTTGATCCCTCGTTTTTGTATTCGATTTGACAGGTGGTGGCTAGTTGACTAATCGGTCAACATGTACACGTTTTTGGGGCCAACATCTGGCGACAAGTGTCATTTCGCCTCGGCGGACAGAATTTCGTGCCGCCACATATCAGCGAGTGCTGACTGGTGCTCATCAGTCTGGTGGTGTTTTGGTGGTAAGTTCGGCACGCCTACGAGCCCGTCACATCATCGAGGATGGACGCACCTGGTTGGTACCTGGAACATAGATTCTTGCGGTCGATAGACCGGGCCCAGGACGTTCTCGAAACGGCTACTGCTCAGGCAGCAGGCCGCCCAGAGAATATCGCCGGCGGCGCCTGCTCGGCATCGGTCCGGATCGCCGGTTCCAGTTGGAAGAAGGGCTCAGGAGCAAAGCTCCAGGCCGCCCCGATCAGGCTTGCGGGAAATGTGCCGAGGAAGGTGTCGTACTCGCGCACCATGGCGTTATAGAAGCGACGGGCCGCCTGGATGCGGTCTTCAGTGTTCACGAGCTCCTGCCCCAGCGTCAAGAAGTTGCGGTCCGCTTTGAGCTGTGGGTAGCTCTCGCTAACAGCAAACATCTGACGCAGGCCCGTGACGAGCTCCGTCTCGGGTTGCAGCCGCTGGTCGGGTTGGTCAGCGGCAGAGAGAATTGCGGAGCGGGCTTGCGTAAGTTGCATCAGCACCGCCTGTTCGTGCGCCGCATAGGCCTGTACAACGGCGACCAGGTTCGGGATAAGGTCGTGGCGCCGCTTGAGCTCTGCATCCAGGCTCGACCAGGCCTGCCTGGCCGCGTTCCGCCGAGCGATCAGGCCATTGTGCATGCCGATCACCCCAAATAGAACTACGCCACCGGCCAGGAAGAGGACGAACCACAAGTAGGTCTCTGGATGGTCATCCAGGTAGTTGATGAAGGGGCGCGTAACGTCTGGTTTGGCCGGGACGGGTGCCCACAAGTGGGTATCGCGCACGTCCAGGTGCCAGGTCCGGTGGGTAGGGCTATAGCCGCTGACCTGAATAAAGGCGTGGCACGGGCAGCCTTCCAGCTGTAGATCAGGGGAGGTGGCGACCAGCATGATGGCGTCTGCCAGACCCGAGCCCGCCAGGTTCTCCTGAGGGAAAGCGACCAGCGGGATTAGGCTGGTGCAGGAGGCACGACAGTAGCCGAAGGTGGCAGCCACCTGGCAGTCGACGGGCCCCCGTCCCGCACAGAAAGGCTTGTCCTGCCACCAGACGTAAAGAGTCATTTTCCCTGCGTAGTAGAGCGGACCGTTCTGGTAGGACTCGGCGGATAGCCAGGTTAGGCTGGTGCCGTCGCTCATTGGCATGAAGGCAACGCCGCTCCCCGGGTTGGTGGGGCTCATCACCCGATAGCTCGGGTTGACCGTCGAGGACTGTGGCGTGAGGTACTGCCACCTCGGCGTCGGGGGCGTGCTCTTCTCCGCCACCACCTGTGCGATGGGAATAACGCAGGAAACGAAGACACCGACGATGACATAGGTTGCCTGGAGGAAAACCTTCAGGTTCATGCCGCTGGTTCCGACCCGTACTGCGTCCAGACCAGGCGCGGGACGCTTTGCAGGAACTGAAGCAACGCGTCCAGCAACACTTCGGGAGTGGCCATCCCGGGGCAGTAGGTACGCACTGTCGAGCCGGCCACTTCGTATCCGATTGAAGGGTTAGCAACGAGGCTCTCAATCATCCGGGCGTCGATCAGCTGGAAGGCGAACTGTGGGGACTGGGCCGTGAGCGCAAAACGCTGATCGAATTCGTATGACTCGAGCCGGACATTGCCACCACTGCCTCCCGGGACGATACTCACGGAGGGAAGGTTTGCCGGGATCTCGACCCTCGCCACCGAGTACCAGGTGCCCTGGTTTTCATCGACGCTGTCACCGCAGCTGATTTGTAAGCCTCTCCAGTTCCCGGTGATCAGGTTCCTGATCGTGTCCGATCGCCTCCGCGAGGTGTGGGGCCGACTCGGGATGGGTACGTCTGTCTGCTGCCAAAC
>VBFF01000116.1:0-2540 GCA_005889285.1 Chloroflexota bacterium | reverse complement strand
GGCCGTTCGCCTGGGCGAATTCGACCATGCAGCGGCGGCGCCAGCTGCGCCAGGCGTTGCGCCGGATCGTGTTGTAGATCCAGGCCACCAGCGAGACAAGCGGGACGATCGGGAACATGGCCAGGAAGCCGATCGCGAACAGGCCAATTACCATGCCGACCTGTCCCAGAGCGCCGCCCGTTTGCAGAGGCATCTGGAGGAAGCTGGTGGATCCGTAAACGAGCGTCCAGCCGTGCCGGCTGGCGACCTTGCTGTCGATCTTCACGTAGACATGGCAGGGACAGCCCGTCAGGACGACCTGGGCTGGATTGGAGCTGTAGAGCACATCGGCGTTATCGCCGGTGAACCTGGAATGCGTGAACGTAACTTCGGGAGAGAGCGTCGAACAATCGGCGGCGCACCAGCCCCAGTCGACCGAAACCCTGCAGTATTGCGGCTGATCGCAACTGGCGGCGCGGTAGGAGATCGAGAATTTCATGTTTCCGGGTTGGAAGGTGGTGCCCTCGTCGTAGGTCTGCAGAGAGATCCAGGTGGCGCTCGTGTTGTTGAAGGGCTTGGTGACAGGCGACGACGCGGTTTGCTCGAGGGTTTCGGCGCCTTGTCGGTCGGTAAACGGCACTGCGGTCAGGTAGACAGGGTGCGGTAAGGTCCCTCCGGTCCCTCCGCTCGACTGCGACAACGCCCAGAAGGAAAGGGCAAGCGCCAGCATCCCCGATACGAGGAAGACGGCGAGGACTGTGCTCTTGAAATTAGGCAGCCCGGCCATCGTTCACCCCCGGGACCTGCGGAGCGACCGCTTGCTCGGCATCGATTTCGAAGTACGCCTGTTCAGCAAAGCCGCAGAGCACCGCGATCAGGTTGGTAGGGACCGACTGAACCCGCGTGTTGTAATCGCGGACGTTGTTGTTGTAGATGCCGCGCGCTGCCTGAATCCGGTTCTCGGCTTCGGCGAGCTGCTCCTGCAGTAGAAGGAACTGGCGGCTGGCCTTCAGCTGCGGATTGTTCTCCCCTAGGGCCAGAACCTGGTGCAAACCGCCGGTGATCGCCGTCTCCGGCGCGCCGCCATTGCCGTGGCTCTGGCCTGAGCCAGGGCGGCGAGCAGGGCGTTCTCGTACGCCGCATATCCCTCCACCACCTGAACCAGGTTGGGGATCAGGTCATAGCGCCGGCGCAGCTCCGTGTCGACGTCGGCCCACGAATCGCGCATGAGGTTGCGTTGACTTATGAATCGGTTGTAAGAGAGGAAGACGAGTACGAGGACGGCTACGACTGCCAGCCCGATCAGTCCTAACCAAAGCAGCTCGGGATTACGGGTTATATAGACGAGCGGGGATGGCGTGTCGCTCGAGGAGATGCTGACCGGCAAGACGAGCTGGCTGGCACTTCCGGTACGGAGCTCCCATGTCCGCGGCCCTGGCGCGCTCGTTTCAATACGTACATAGAGACGGCAGGGGCATCCACTCATCTCTAGCTCCGGGGAGTCCGCGGCCAAGAAGATGCTCCCATTCGGAAAGGCTGCCGCGGGGAACTGGTAGGGCTGGAAAACCACTGCCGGGGGGTCGACCGTCTGGCAGGTCTCCTCGCAAAAGCCACTGGTGATCGATAGGCGGCAATCGGGAACCGCTCCCTTGGGTGGCTGGCAGGGGAGATCCTTCCAGCCGAGCTGAAGCTGAAAGTGGTCAGCCGACGAGAATCGGCCGTCCAGAAACGTCCGGTCGCTCACCCAGACTGCGCTCGAGCCCGGCCTGAGAGTGAGCGTCGAGTCGGCGGCCGGATTGAGGAGCATCCGGTGGACTTGCGGGTTGAAGGTCGCCGCGTCGCCGGACAGGAAAAGCGTTTGCGAGTTGGTTGCGCCCGCTGCGGGTGAGGGGCCCACGAGCATTAGAGCGGCGCTGGTCAGTAGTACGGCTGCACTGCGCGAGAGACTTCTCGCCAGCGACCGGCGTCCGCGCATGGTTCAGGCCGCTGCCGCGGGTGGGTTCTGGGTGAAACGCACATGGACCGGCTCCCGGTCGGCAGGGTCTGCTTCGAAAAAGGGCGATACAGTGAATCCGAGCGGAGCGGCGATAAGGCTGGCGGGCAGGCTCTGAACGGCGGTGTTGTAGCCCTGGACCGTCTGGTTGTACGAGGTCCGGGCGTTGGCGATCCGGTTCTCGGTTTCCCCGAGCTGAGTCTGCAGGTCCAGGTAATTGGCCGAGGCCTTCAGGTCTGGATAGTTTTCCGAAACCGCGAAGAGAGAACGCAAGCTTTGCGTCAGTGCGTTCTCGGCCGGGCCCACCTTCGATACATCCCCGGATGCCGAGGCCGAGACAGCCGCAGCCCGCGCGGCCGTAACCGATGTGAGTGTCTGCCGCTCGTGGTCGGTATAGCCCTGTACCGTGGAAACCAGGTTCGGGATCAGGTCGTGGCGTCTCTTTAGTTCGACATCGACTTGGGCCCAGGACCCTCGTACCGTGTTACGTCCGCGAATGAACGCGTTATAGGTCAGCACCACCCAAAGGCCGACCAGGAGGGAAAGGCCGATCAACAGGACGCCGAAC
>VBFF01000070.1 GCA_005889285.1 Chloroflexota bacterium | reverse complement strand
GTAGTTCGGGTGGCGGATGAAGCGGTACGGACCGCGATCGACCACGGGCAAATCGCTGGGAACAACGGCGCGGACCGTCCACGCTCCGCGCAGGCTGGCAATCACGCTCAACCGCAGTGCCACCGCCGTCAGCGCCGCGATCCACCCGAAGCCGGCGATGAGGACCGGGGGCGGGCGTCGCCGCCACACCCGCTCCAGCAGCGGCACCGTAAACAATCCGAGGTTGACGAGGGCGATTCCTCGAAAGATCCGCTCGCTCGCCTGGAGCGCAGACGGTTGACGCGCTCGGATCACGCGTTCGTTGCGCGCTGAGTAGGCGAGCTCGAGTCCTCGGTTGGGGTGGGGGCCTTCACACGAGCCGCATCAGCGCCAGCTCGATCGAGAGCCCGGGACCGAGGGCAATCGCGAGCACGCGGCCACGCGTAGCGCAGCGCTGCATCTCCTCGAGGACGAAGAAGATGCCGGCGCTCGACGCGTTGCCGTTGCCGGCGAACACCGATCGCGAGGTCGCGAGCGATTCCGGATGTAGGTCCAGCGCGCGCCCGATCGCGTCCACGATCCGCGGACCGCCGGGATGCGCCGCCACCGCGTCGATGTCGGCCAGGCGGAGGCCGGCTTCCTCGAGGAAGGTGTCGACCGCGTCGCGCAGGTGCGCCTCCACGACATCCGGGAGGTCGCGGCTGAGAATCACGCGAAGCCCGCCGTCGCGCAGCTCGTAACCCAGATGACGGGCGCCCTGCGGGACGAGGACCGTGCCGGCGTGCTCCAGGGTCCAGCCCGGCTGGCCGTCATCGCCACCGAGAACGACAGCTCCGGCGCCGTCGGCAAAGACCATCGCGGCCACCAGGTTGTCGACCGACCGATCGTCGGGCTGGAACGTGAGCGAGGGGATCTCGACAGCAAAGAGCAGCACGTTGCGCTCCGGGTAGGCGCGCAGGTAGTCCAGCCCCCGCGCCAGGCCTGCCACCCCGCCACCACAGCCGAGCTCGGTGATGGGCAGCCGGGCAACCTCCGGCGGCAGGCCGAGCAAGGGAATCAACTCGGCGTCGAGCGAGGGGAGCACGACGCCGGTGCAGGACACGCCGATCACGAGGCCGATGTCCGAGGGGGCGACCCCGCTTCGTTCCAGGGCTGTGCAGCACACCCGCCGGGCGAGGACGCGGGCGTGCTCGAGGTAGGCGTCGGTTTGCTGACTCTGGGTGCGCCGCTCCATCAGGGAGGCTAGTGGTTGCGCAAAGTAGCGGGTCCGCGCCCCCTCCTCACCCTGCAGCTTTGGCATCCGCCGCCCGCGGGCCCGGCCGAGCGCATCCCAGACCTCATCTACGGTGGCGGTGATCGCCGGCAACGCCGTCGCCATGCCGGCGACGTGAGCGTGGCCGGGCGGCATCCTTATAGATGTCATCAGACTGATGCTAGGCTGGCGCGATGGTCGTCCGTCCCGCCGAAGCTGAAGACCGCCCGCAGCTGCTCGACTTGATCAAGGGCTATTTCGCCTTCTACCGCGTCCCCTTCCCTTCCGGCTCGAAAGTCGAGGCCATGGTCGATCTCCTTCAGCGGGATCCGACGCTCGGTGTCCAGCTGGTGGCCGAGGAGGCAGGCCGCCTTCACGGTTTCGCCAGCCTCTACGCCTGTCTCGACACGCTGATCGCCAGTCGCATCCTGGTCATGAACGACCTCTTTGTCGACCCGTCATCTCGCAATCGCGGCACCGGCGCGGCGCTCTTCGACGCCAGCCTGGCATATGCTTCGGCGCGCGGTTACGCACGCCTCGACTGGGTCACCGCCGCTGACAACCACGATGCCCAGCGCTTTTATGATCGCCACGGCGGCCGGCGCGGTTCGTGGATCTCCTACAGCGCGGCCGTCAAACCCACGTGACGGATATCATCGCGACACCTTCGCCGTTGCCCTCAACTCGCTGAAAGCCAGGTCCTCGTAGATCCCCCAGATTGAATGACTGTACGAGTGTGATCGATCCGGAGCCAGCCGCAAGCGCATGCGTGTCAAGCGTCGCTTCGGTCGGCGGATTTGCCGTCACGCGGGTGGGCGGATCGCCCCACGGGAAAATCCAGTTCTTGGTCCCCCTCCCCAGGGTCGTGATGTAAAACATCGTGTTCTGCCCACCCACGTTGAACCGGACCAGGGTCGCCCGGCCACGACCGACCAGGGATCCATCGGCGGGTGACAGGATGGCCGGCACCGGCGGCGCCGTGAACAGGAGCGTGGCCGATTTCGCTCCCGACGTGTACCCGCAGACAACCTGTTTGCCTCCGATCGTGTCTGCCGGGAGCTTCAGATCGAAGGCGGTACCCGGTCCCGGAAGCGAGATGCCGTTGCAGCTTAATCGCTCCCCCCGGACGAATTTCACCCAGCGTCCCTCATGGAGGAACACGATGGAAAGTTCCGCGACGTTCCGACTTGCCGGATCATAACCACCGATCGCGAGGTGAACCTGTGCCGCGAGCTGGCCGGGAGACGTGTCGTCGAGGACAACAGGGGGCGGCCCTGCCTGATCGATGATCATGGTAGATCCCGCCGCGCTTGGTCTGGACACCGAGCTGGTCCCCGGGGTGGTAAGTACCGATGCGGGGTGAACTGGCGTGCATGCGCCGACAACAAGGGCGGAGAGGGCGACGGCGCCTGCGAGTGAGTGGCGAGATGAGGCCATCCATCTCTTCGACGTCGAATGGCCCTGAAAGTTCCCCACTGGTTCGGTGGCGTTCGTCGCCCGATCGGAATAGCCGGAGACTCAGGCGCTCCTTCGCTTACACGCTGGCCCGCAGCGCCGACATCAGGTCCTGCACCCCGGTTCCCGCCGGCACCTCGATCCCCGCCGGGCGGGCTGACGCGGCCCGCCCCTCAATGAGGGCGTTCAACTTCTGCCGGTACTCGTCCGGGTACCGCTCGGGCTCGAAGGGGCCGGACAGCGTGTTGATCAAGAGGGACGCCATCTCGCGTTCGTTTTTCCGCAGATCCGCCGGCCTGGCGGGCTCCAGCCCAGCGGTCGGCAGGATTTCGTCGGCATGGAACATCGTGGTCAGCACCATCAGCCGGCCCTGCGGGCGCAACGCGGCAAGGTAACGCTTGCGGCGCAGCACAAACCAACAGATCGCGACCTTGCGCGTCTCGCGCATGGCGTCGACCAGCAGCCCATAGGCACGCTCGTAACCTCGATCGGGCACCGCGTAATAGCTGACGTCGAAGTAAATCGGGTCGACCGCGGAGGCGTCGACGAACTGCTCGACATCGATCGCTCGGGTTCGCTCCGGAGCGAGTTCTTCCAGTTCCTCGCGATCGACGGTCACGTACCGGTCCCTGGCGACCTCGAACCCTTTAACGACATCGGAAGCAGCGACTGGCTGCGGCACTGGTCGGATTGCCTCGCTGCCCCTCGGCGGTTGCAGTACCTCCCTCCCCATCTGCGCGAGGCCCTGGGGGAGCTGAACGTCATCCTCCCTTCTCGCGGAAATCTCCCTTCCCCCATCGCGGGGGAGGGTCGGGGTGGGGGCAGCCATCTCGACCACCTTCTGATGGCGGACTCGCTGCCCACTCGACCGGTCGATCTCGTGGAAGCGGACGTCCTTCCGGCGAGTGGCGGGGTAAAGGCGCACCGGGACGCTGACCAGCCCGAAGCTGATCGTCCCCGACCATACCGCTCGCGCCATAAGTTGATTATGGCTTGGCGTCTTTCAGCCGGATACGGTCGCCGCCAATCGAACGCGGATGGGCTGACTCGGGGGACCGGCCCCGAAGTCGGCGGACCGGCTCACGGCGGACCACTCCTCGGCTTCCGCGGCACGGGCCCTGGAGGCCGTCTCGGCGGATTCGAGCGCACCGGCGCCGAGCAGCAGGCGCAGCGGTGGCTCGTCGAGGCGGGCGATCCCGATGATCAATGCGGCAGCGCGGACCGGGTCCCCGGCTTGCCTGCCGTCGGTCGCGTCTCGGGAGCGGATCATCCGACCGACGGACAGGTCGTAGTCCGGACTGACCGGCATGGTCCGCGCCGTCGGGCCACCCCAATCGGTGCGGAAGGCGCCGGGCTCGATGATGGTGACGTTGATGCCGAGCGGTTTGACTTCGTTGTTGAGGACCTCCGAGAAGCCTTCGACGGCGAACTTCGCGGTCTGGTAGGCGCTCAGCCCTGGCGTCCCGCCGACGCGTCCACCGATGGACGAGAACTGGATGAAGTGGCCCGAGCGCTGCTTGCGCAGCACCGGTAGTGCCGCCTTCGTGACGTTGACAACCCCGAAGAGGTTCGCCTCGATCTGCGCGCGGAAGACGTCGTCCGGCATGTCTTCGATCGACGCAAAGATGGCGTAGCCGGCGTTGTTGACGACGACATCGAGACTGCCAAACACGTCGACCGCCAGCTTGACGGCTGCGCGCGCCGCCTCCGGGTCGGTGACATCGAGCGCGCAGGTGCGGACGCGGTCACCATGCCGCCGAACGAGATCGTCGAGTTGCTCGGGCCGGCGCGCGGTCGCCACCACGTTGTCGCCGTCCTCGAGGACAGCCTTGGCGAGCTCCCATCCGAAACCGCGGGAGCTCCCTGTGATTAGCCACGTCTTTGCCATGAAATCCTCCTCCGTTGCCGTTTACGCGGCCTGGTTGAGTTCCATCGGATAGCCCGCCGCGCGCCACGCCGGCAAGCCGCCGTCGAGCATCCACGCGTCGTACCCCTCCTCGCGCAGGACGCGCGTCAGCCTGACGCTCGCTTCCTCGTCAGGGCAGGTGCAGTAGGCAATGATGGTCTTGTCGCGGGAAAGGCCGGGCAGCTCCTTGACCACGTCGGCGGCGTGCCGATTGTGGTTGAGGATCTCGCGGGGCGACACCCAAACCGCTCCCGGAATCCTCCCCCGGACGGCGCCCTCGATGAATTGCGAGGTGACGTCCAGGACGATCGCCTGGCCAGCCTCGATCGCTTCCTTCGCTCGAGCCGGATTCATCCAGTAGGGAACAAACGCCATGTCTCTGCCTCCAATGCTTGTCGCGGTCATTGAACGATTCACATGAATAAACCAATGACCGGGCGGGTATATTCCCTATGTGGCAATCAAAGTTGAAGGCAAGCCGGCGAAGGCGCTCTGGAAGCTGCTCCGGGACGACGCCTTTGCTAGTCTGCGCGACGATTTCACGGCCCGAGTCGCCCAGTGCAGCCTCTCCATGTCGCAGGGCAAGCTGATCCGGGAACTGGGCACGCCGCAGTCGCAGCGCGAGCTCGCCCGCCGGCTCCACTACGATCCCTCCAACATCACCGCCCTGGCCGACTCACTCGAGGCCCGCGGCCTGATCGAGCGCCGGGCGGATGCCTCGGACCGGCGCTTTCGCCTGCTGGCCCTGACGCCAGAGGGGGAGCGGCTTCGAGCCTCGTTGGAGGCGCTGCTCGCCCAGCCCCCGCAGTTCCTGGAACGCTTGACCCCCGCTGAACAGAAACAGCTCTTGCAATTGCTGGCCAAGCTGTTCGAGACCGACCGCCGCCAGGCTCGTTAGCTCGGCGGTTCGGGCGGTCGCGTCATTGCCGCGTCGGCTTCGCGCTGGAGCCGCGCCTCATTTCGCCGCAAGAAAACGATCGCCGCGATGATCACGGCGATCCCGATGACGGCAAGGGCCAGGTCGATGGGCCCGGAAAGACGCAGCAGTTGCTGGCCGAGCAGGTAGGCGGCCACACCGTAGAGCGTCGACCAGATGATGCCGCCCGCCGCGTTGAAGAAGAGGAAGCGGCGCCAGTGCATGTGGTTGACCCCGGCGAGGAAGGCCGCGAAGATGCGCAGCACGGAGATGAAGCGCCCGAAGAACACCACCTTGGACCCGTGTTTGTCAAACAGGTACTGGCCAAGCCGAAGCCGATCCTCTTCCAGGCGGATGTAGCGTCCGTAGCGTTTCACGAGCCGGTAGCCGCCGGTTCGGCCGATCAGGTAGCCGATGTTGTCCCCCACAATCGCGCCCGCCGCCGAGGCAACGATCACCCAGAAGATCGAGAGCCGCCCGGTCGTCCCCGCGTAAATCGCGGCGGTGACCAGCATCGTCTCTCCCGGAACCGGAATGCCGATACTCTCGACGCCAACGAAGACGAAGACCGCCAAATAGCCATAGGTCGCGAGCAGGCTGTCGAGGTTGCGCGCCAGGAAGTTCAACATTCGGGAGTGAGGCTACCGATGGCGTCGGATCCCTGGTATCGCCAGCGTGCCAGGCTGCCAAAGATCAGTACCGGCAGCGTGACGAGGGCCGCGATCACGAACAGCGTCGAGTAGCGGTTGGCACTGGCCAATCCGGCGACGGCTGAGGTCGCCAGCGCCGCGCCAGTGAAAATCGCGGTCGCGAACAACGCCGTCGCCGTGCCCCGAGCCTCGGGGACGACGTCCGTCGCCCACGTCTGGAAGGTCGACTGCATGAAGGCATACGCACCACCGGCGAGAAGACTAGCCGCGAGGATGGTGACAACACTCTGGGCCGCGCCGGCGATCGCGTAGCCGACGAGCAGCATGGTGGCGCCACCCGCCAGAATGAGCGCCGCCGGCGTACGCCGTGCCACGTAGCCAAACACGCGCGTGCAGACGAGCACGGATACGCCGTAGCTGGCGACGACGGCCCCGGCGATGGCCGGGCTCTGGCCATTGGCCTCGAGCGCCGGCGCAAGGTAGGTGACGAACCCGAACATGACGGCGCCGTTGACCACGGAGAGCGCCAGCACGAGAATGGCCCAGCCATGGCGCAACACCATGGCCACCTGCTTGAGCGGATTCTGGCGCGAGCGCGCGAGCAGCGACTCCGGCATCCCGCGAAGGCCGATCGCGACCCCGAGCGCGATGGCGCCAGGGATCAGGAAGAAGAAGCGCCAGCTGAACACGTGCGCGGTAAGTCCGGCGCCAAGGGTCCCAGCCGTCGTCCCCAGCGCGACGAAGACCAGCACGTTGGCGATCGCCTGCTGCCGCACTTTGAAGGGGAAGCGATCCGCCAGGTAGACCAACGTTGTCGGAAAGACGCCGCAGGCGATGCCGCCGGTGACGAAGCGGGCGACGAGCAGGGCCGTGAGGTTGGGCGACAGTGCGGAGAGCGCGTCGGCAACGGCCGTCCCAACCAGGGCGACGCGGATCACACGCACTCTTCCGAATCGATCAGCCATTACGCCGTAGAGAGTTGGCATCAGACCATAGGCGAGGTAGTAGAGACTCGCCACCCCGGAGACTGCGACGAGGGATACGTGGTAGCTCGCCGCGATCGGAATGAGCAGCGGTGCCACCGCGAAGCGATCGGTCATGGTGGCGAAGGGGCCGAGATACAGAAGTCGCGGTACGTCCCGCCCCGCCGCCGCCAACGGTTCTCCCCTCAGCTCGCTGCTTCTCGTACGCCGACTTCGTCGAGGTGCACCAACAGGTCACGCGGATCCTCATAGACGCGGTAGGCGCCTGCCTGCTGCAACTCCTCCCGTCCGTAGCCGCCTGAGAGCAGCCCCACGCCCAATGCACGCGCGCGTTGCGCCGCCAGGAGGTCCCAGACACTGTCGCCGAACACGATCGAGCTGGTGATCTCGACACCCAGACGAGCGGCGGCCGCCAGGAACAGGTCGGGGTCTGGCTTCGCGTGCACGACGTCGTCGCGGGTGATCACCACCTTCGGCGTGACGCCGAGCAACTCGATCGAGGGACCCGCGGTCCGCATGTTGCCGCTCGTCGCGATCGCCCACGGCACGTTTTGTCGGTTGAGCCGCGCGAGCAACTCGCGGGAACCGGGCAAGGGACGCACCTCCCCCAATCGCCGGATGAAAGCCTCCGTATGGCGGGCGCGAAGCGCGCCCGCTTCTTCCGCACTCAGCTGCTTGCCGGTCTCCCGCAACAGGGCATTGACGAAGAGGCCGCCGCTCATCCCGATGCGCCGGTGGATCCGCCAGACGGACAGTTCCATGCCGGCCTCTCCCAGGACTTCGTGCCAGGCGAGGACGTGTTGATAAACGCTGTCGACCAGCGTCCCGTCGAGATCGAAGAGCAGTGCCGGGGCCCCTTCCGCCACAAACGTAGTGTGGCAGGGTAGAGCTCGACCGCGACTCGAGGGTCTTTAACCCGCGTTTAACGAAAGCGCGGTAGACTGCACCCCCGTGCCACAGAGATCTCGACTGGCGGTCATCGCCCACGACGGCAAGAAAGCCGACCTCGTTGCCTTCGCCGCGTTCAATCGCGACCGGCTGGCCGAGTTCCAGCTCGTTGCCACGAGCTCGACCGGCAAACTGTTGATGGACAAGGTCGGGCTCGAGGTCGAGTGTCTCGAATCAGGCCCGGTCGGCGGCGATGTCCAGATCGCCAACCGAGTGGTGGAAGGCGACGTCGACGCGGTGATCTTCATGGTCGATCCGCTCGGACAGCATCCTCACGACCCGGATATCCAGACACTGCTCCGGATTTGCAACGTGGCCAATGTTCCGCTGGCAACCAATAGCGCGACCGCGGACGCCCTCATCGGCTCGCCGTTGCTGACGGTGCCTCGCACCAGCAGCTAGCCCCT
>VBFF01000069.1 GCA_005889285.1 Chloroflexota bacterium | reverse complement strand
CGTCACCAGCAGGCTGCCGCCGAACATCGGCGAGACGATCGCCCAACCGCCGTCTCTCTTGGTGACGTCCGTCGCGTTGGCGATCAGCGCCGTCCCCAGCCGGGCGCTGAGGCGCGATGCCACATCGCGACCGTCGTAGGTCATGCCAAAGATCACCAGGTCCGGTTGCTCCTTCTCGACCAGCCGCGCCAGCAGATCCACCGCCGGCGTGGCGAGCACGTCCCGAAAGGCTGCGTCTTCATGGACGTAAACCTTCTGCGCGCCGTACTGGCCGAGTGTCGCCGCCGACTTCGACGCCCCCGGACCAAGCGCGATGGCGGCCGCGTCTCCGAGTGCGCGCGCTTTCGTCAGCAGCTCCAGCACCACCGGCTTGGGGACACCATCGACGGTTTCGGCAAAGACCCAAACGCCCGCCATCAGATGACCTTCAGAGCCTTGAGGAAGTCGGCGACGCGTTTCGCGCCTTCACCCTTGTCCTCGACGACTTCTCCCGCCTTGCGCGCCTCGGCCGGCGTGGCGTCGACGACTTCCTGCGTCAGTGCAGCCTTGCCAGCCTGGCCGTCCAGGCCGAGGTCGCTCAACCCGACCTGCTTCACTTCCTTGTTCTTGGCCTGCATGATGCCGCGCAGTGCGGGATAGCGGGCCTCGTTGATACCACCCGTCACGGTGACGACCGCCGGCAACGGGGCCTCGACGACGTCGTAGCCATCGTCCGTCTGGCGGTCGATCACGGCCTTGCCCTGCGAGACCTCGAGCTTCTTGGCAAAACTGAGCAGTGGCAGCCCGAGGAGCTCGGCGAGTTGCGCCGGCATCGCACCCGAGGAGCCGTCGGTACTCTCCGTGCCGCAGATGATCAGGTCGTAGGTCTGCCCCTTGATGGCGGCCGCAATGGCGCGCGCGGTGCTGATGGCATCGGAGTTTTCCAGCGCCGGATCGGTGATGAGAATGCCTCGATTGGCGCCCATCGCCAGCGCCCGTCGAATCGCGTCCACCGCCTTGGGCGGGCCCATCGAGATAACGGTGACCTCGCCGGCATCTTTTTCGATCAGCTGGAGGCCGGCCTCGACACCATGCTCATCCCCGGGGTCGAGCACGAGGTCGACGCCCTCCCGCACCAGGCGTTTGGTCTGCGGATCGAGCTTGCCGGGCGCGTTGGGATCGGGAATCTGCTTGACGCAGACGAGGACATTCATGGCTGGCGGTATCCATTATGGATAAATCAGGCCTGATCGAACGGATGTTTGTACTATGATTGGGAACCCCGCCATGCCAAGGACCGAGTACTTCGAGATCGTCGCCAAGTCGGCGCTCAACCGCGTGCAGCACATGGGCTTCAACTGGTCCCTCAACCCCTACCAGGGTTGCTTTCACAGCTGCGTCTACTGCTTCGCCCGCGCTCACGCCAAGTTGGCCGACCGGGACCCCGGGGCAGGGTTCAGCGCGCGGGTGGGCGTCAAGGTCAATATGCCCGAGCTGCTCCGTCGCGAGCTTTCCCGCCGGAGCTGGAAGCGTGAGACGGTGGCTTTCGGAACGGCGACCGATCCCTATCAGCCGATCGAGGGCACCTACCGGCTGACGCGCCGCTGCCTCGAGGCGTTCCGCGACTTCAGGACGCCAGTTGGTCTGATCACCAAGGGAACCATGGTCATCCGAGACATCGACGTCCTCGCCGAGCTCTCCCGGCGGGCAAAGACGAGCGTCTGCTTCAGCATTCCGACCGTGGATGAAACGGTCTGGGCGGCGACGGAGCCGGGGACGCCGCCACCGCAAAAGCGGCTGAAGGTCCTCAAGGCGCTGGTCGACGCCGGCATCGAGGCCGGCGTGGGTATGGCCCCCGTCCTGCCAGGACTTTCCGATTCACCTGGCCAGCTCGAGGCGACCGTCGCGGCCGCGGCGGACGCGGGCGCCTGCTTCGTCTGGGCGAATATCGTATACCTGAAGCCAGGGACCAAGGAACACTTCATGGAGTTCCTCGGCAGAGACTACCCCCACCTGCTCAGCCGCTATCGCGATCTCTTTCCGGGCGCCTATGCCCCAGCCTCGGCCAAGGCGCCCGTGATGGCAGCCGTCGCCGGCTTGAAGCGGCGCTACGACATCAGTGACCGCCGCGCGTGGCGGGCCGAGCCCCCGCCGGAACCGGTGCAGCTCGGCTTAGCCGTATAGCGGGCCGTATTTGACTTCGGCGAGCGCATGTTCTACCGTAGCCGCGAGTGCTCCGCTGGCTGACCCGGCTGTTCGGGCAACGCGACGAGGCTGATACTGGCCCCGCGGCACCGCCACCACTAGAGACACCACCGGTAGCGGCACCGGAGCCGACACCGAGCGACGTGGTCGCCGTCGTGGAGCCGGTCGAGGCTCCAACCCCTGCGGAGCCGGTCGAGGCGCTGACCCTGGTGGGGCTGCCCGAGGCGATCGCCGAGGCCGACGCCAAAGAGACCTGCCCGAACTGTGGAAGGACCAGCGTCTTCGCCGGACCGCCCGGCCAGCGGTTCTGCACCTATTGCGCGCTTCGCGACGAGCTCTTCGAACGCAGCGCCGCCGCCACCGAGTAATCGCTCCCGCCGTGCCCTCGTACCCCATCCTCTGGGAAAGCGGCGTCTACCTTCCCGAGCAGCAGCTCTGGCTCGATCCCAGGCGGCCGCGGCCGCGGGCGGTCATCAGCCACGCCCACACTGACCACGTCGCCGATCATCCGCTCGCCTATGCGACTCCGGCAACCCGCCGCCTGGTCACTCACCGGCGACGCAAGCCGTCAGCCGGTACGGTCGAGGCCGTCCCCTACGGAGAGCCGATCGCCCTCAACCGCTGCGTCGTGACCTTCTATCCGGCCGGCCACGTTCTCGGCTCGGCGCAGACGCTGGTGGAGACCGACTTCGGCCGCATCCTCTATACCGGCGATCTGCGGACGCGCGCCGGTTTCACGAGCACGCCCGCGCAGCCCATGCCGGCCGACGTGCTGATTCTCGAAAGTACCTTTGGCAAGCCCCACTACCGTTTCCCCGATGCGAGCGAGGTGATCGCGGCGATGGTTTCCTGGTGCAAGAGCGTCCTCGACGCTGGAGCGACCCCGGTGCTGCTCGGCTATTCGCTGGGGAAGGGGCAGGAAATCCTGTCGGCGCTGGCGGCCGCCGGCTTGACCATTGGGCTTCATCCGTCGTCATTCGGAGTAACGGAAGTGTATCGAGAGTTCGGCTGTGACTTCCCACCGTATCAACGGTTGGGCGATGCCGGACCTCATCCCGCGGTCGTCATCATGCCGCCGACCGCGCGTCGCGACAGCCTTGTCGATCAGCTGGGCGTATTCAAAACGGCGGCGCTGACCGGCTGGGCGATGGACCGCAGTCTCAAGGATCGCCTGGAGGTCGACGCGGTCTTCCCGCTCTCCGACCACGCCGACTTCGACGAGCTCTGTTGTTACGCGGAGACGATCGGCGCGAGCATGACCTATACGGTGCTTGGTTTCGACGAAGAGCTCGCCTTGCATCTTCGACGGCGTGGCCTGCGCGCGAAACCGCTGGCAGCCATCGACCAGTTGCGTCTCTTCTAACCCGCCAGCCTTTCGAATCTGCAAGATCGTTTTGGACTCAGCGTTATCCCCACTAAGCGCACGACGCGGTGCGCGGTTCGCCGCTCACGCGATAAGGAGGTGACGCATGGCGACCAGGAAGAAGGCCACGAAGAAGGCCAAGAAGTCGACTCGCAAGAGCCGCTAACAAGTGGCAACGAGAGGGGTCCGCAAGGGCCCCTCTCTCGTTTTCCGACGATATCGGACGTCAGAGGTGGCCGGTCATGTAGGCACGGATCGCCAACCCGAACATAAAGAGGGTGGCGACACCGTACACCAGCGCCTCCCGGCGGCTGTCGCGCCCCGACAGGTAACTCGCCGCGATGGGGAGCACGATCACCAGCAATGGACCATACAGCCAGTGGAGGGGATCGCGGGGACGGGCCCCTCCGAGGAACATCGCGATCCCGACCAGCCCCTGGACGATGAAGAGGCCCTCGGTCAGCACCAGCGTCGCGCGGTAGCTGCCGCTGGGTGCCTGCTTGCGCCAATACAAGGCGGCGCTCCAGATCACGATGAACCCGGTAATGATCAGCCCGGCCCGAAACAACCCGCTGTGAACGTAGACCAGGGTGCTCAGGACGCTATTATCGGTCCCTACACTTGCTCGGAATGCGACGTGAAGGGCAGCGTTTGACGGTCGTGATGCCGCACCCCGACGACGAGTGCTTTGGCTGCGCCTCGACGATTGCGCGGTACAGCGCCGAGGGGGCGACGGTGAGCCTGGTTACCATGACGCGTGGCGGCGCCGGACTCTGGAATGGGCGGGCAGCCGGCGACCTCCGCCAGCTGACGGACGTCCGCGAGCTCGAACTTCGTGACGCCGCCGGTGAGCTGGGCGTCGCGTTCCTGGAAATATTCGATTACCCGGACGGCGCGCTGGAAAAAGTCGAAGAGGTCGAGGGGGTCCAGGAACGATTCCTCGGAGACCTGGTGCGCTGTTTTCGTAGCCACCGGCCCCAGGTGGTCGTGACCTTCGGGCCCGAAGGCACCTACGGTCATCCGGACCACAAGGTCGTCAGCCGGATGACGGTGCGCGCCTGCACGCTCAGCGGCGATCCGTCGGCCTACGAGCTCGAGGCTCTCGCCCTCGGGCTCGCGCCCTGGTCACCGAGCAAGCTCTACTTCCAGACCGCCACCACGATGACCGTCGATTCGCTGCAGCTGCCGCCCCAGCCACCGATCACCACCCGCGTCTCGATCCGGGGCTTTGCGGAGGCCAAGCTGCGGGCCTTCGCTCACCACCGCACCCAGACGCAGGAGTGGGAACCGTTACGGAAATTCATCGCGGGCCAGGGAGACATTGAGGTTTTCTCCCTTGTGGGCGCCGCCCACGACGTCGCCGAAGACGATCTGTTCACGGGAGTACAGATCTAGGGAGGGCTCGACGAGCTCGCCCAGCGCGCTTCCATCGCCCGCCCGTCACGATCTTCGTGGCGGAGCCCGGTCGCCGCGAAAAGGGCCGCAAGGAGCAGCAGCGGTGGCAGCAGGATGAGAAGCGCAAGCTGCAGGCTGCCGAGCACATCCGAGACCTTGCCGATAGCAAAGGGGGCGTAGGAGTCACCGAGAAGGTGTTCGATCAACAAAGCCAGCGTGACGGCGCTGGCGCGGACGGTCGGCAGCGCCACGTTCTGCTTGATGGCGGTATAGGGTCCGTTGTAGAGGTAGAGGCAGGCAGCGCCCAGCAGGAACATCGGTACGAAGAGCACCAGGCTGGGCATCAAAAGCGCCAGGGCCACAAAGACGGCCCCGGCGAGGAATCCGGCGATCCCGATCGGAAGATTGCTGGCCGATCCGCGACGGATCGTGAGCCGGTCGGCGATGGTCCCGCCGAGGAGCGAGCCCGCCAGCAGCCCCAGTACCAGGACACCGCCCGCCAGCGTCCCGGCCGTACCGGTTCCCAGGCCGAAGCGCCGGCTCAGGTAAGTCGGGAGCCAGAAGGCGGCGCCCCCCAGCACGAAGAAGAGCGCGGTCTCCGCCGCGATGGTGGAGCGCAGCGTGGGGATCTGGAGGAGTCCGACAAAGGTCTTCCAGGTGATCGGTGGACCCTTGGCTTTTTGTGGACCTCGCGCTTCGGCGGCGCCGCGCAAGGGCTCGCGGAGCCCGAACGCCAGGATCGCGAAGATCAGGCCCGGCACGGCCGTCATGTAAAAGGCGGCACGCCAGCCGAGCGTGCTCGCCACAATCCCTCCGCCGGCAAAGCCCACGGCGATCCCGACGGCGGTGCCCGCCGCCCAGATCGACATGGCCCGCCCCCGGCCTTCTTTCTTGAAGTAGTCGCCCAGGAGCGCCGTGCCGGCCGGATAGTAACTCGCTTCCCCGATCCCGAGCACCGCTCGCGCCGCGAAGAGCTGTGCGTAGCTCCGGGCCAGGCCGGTGAAAAGCGTGGCCAGGCTCCAGATGGTGACGCCGACGCCGACCACCGTCTTGCGGACGCCGCGGTCGGCCCAGATACCGAACGGAATCGTCGCCACCGCATAGACCAGCAGGAAGGCGCTCCCTAGCA